>CAITEF010000094.1 GCA_903891315.1 uncultured Rhodospirillales bacterium
CCCAGCGCAAGAAGGCGAGAGCGTTGCGGTTCATTCGCTCCCAGTCCTTGGCCAGACGGCGACAGCGGTTGAGCCAACCGATGGTGCGCTCGACGATCCAGCGCTTGGGCAGCACGACGAACTTGCCGACATCGGAGCGCCTGACGATCTCGACATTCACCCGGCGGCAGACCCGCGCCAAGCCGCTCTGAAACTTCGGACCCTGATAGCCGCTGTCGGCATAGAGCTTGAGCAGAAAGGGAAACATCCCGAACAGCGAGGCCATCAGCACCACGCCGCCGTCGCGGTCCTGAATGTCGGCGGCATGGACAATGCCCTGCATCAGCAGGCCTTGCGTGTCGACGAGAATGTGCCGCTTCTTGCCTTTGATTTTCTTCCCGGCATCGTAACCCGCCGGGTCCGAACGCCCCCTTTTTCCGCGCTTTTCACGCTCTGGCTGTCGATGATCGCAGCCGTTGGGCTCGCTTCTCGCTCAGCCTGCTCGCGGCATTGCACGTAGAGCGCATGGTGGATGCGACCCAGCGTGCCGTCATAATCCCAGCGGCAGAAATAGTCGTTCGTCGTGCTGCGCGGCGGCAGATCCTTCGGCAGCGCTGCCCACTGGCAGCCCGTCGACAGGATATACATCAGCCCATTGACCACCTCGCGCACGTCGACTGTGCGCTTGTTGCCACCGCGCTTGGCCGGCGGGATCAACGGCTTGATCAAGGCCCATTCTTCGTCCGTCAGGTCGCTCGGGTACCGCAGTTTGCTGCGGTCATAACGAGAGCGGTTTTCCGGTGTCCACATGCCAAGCCTCCAGCGAATCGGCGTGGAGGCATTGAATCACAACAGATTCATCCGATTCAAACTGTTCCCGGATGGATACTCAGACCCGTCGGAATTTCTGGATGGCGCAAAGATCGTCGGGCACTGGCTGGCCTGGGAACAGAGACGGCCACGCCGTCAGCCCGACATCGCCGACATAGAGATCGCCTTGCGCGTCCACCGCGATCCCGTGCGGGGAGAGGAACTGGCCTGGTTCAGTGCCCGCTGAGGGGGTGCGCTGCAACCGGCTCAGACGCGCGCCGTTGTTGTCGAGAATGCTCACACGTGGGCCGAGATTGGGGGCTCCCCGATTGCTCGACAGATAGGGGCCGATCTCACCGACATAGCAGATCGGGCAGCGGCCGGGTGGCATGAACATCGCACTCGGGCGGTGCAGATTGTTCCATTGGGTTTCGTAGCGGCCATTGCCGTCGAAGATCTGAATGCGGTGATTTTCGCGGTCGGCGACATAGACCCAGCCATCGGGGTCGCAGCAGATATTGTGCGGCACGTTGAACTGGCCGGGATCAATGCCGGGCTCACCCCAGCACATCAGATGGCGGCCGCTCGGCGAGTATTTGTGAATCCGCGCATTGCCGTAGCCGTCGGAGACATAAATGTCGCCATTCGGGGCCAGAGCGGTGTGGGTGCAGCGGTGGAATGGCATGCCGCTGTATTTCGGCGCGGGGGTGCCGGGGGTGCCGATCTCCAGCAGAATTTTGCCGTCCAGCGTGCATTTGCGCACGGTGTGATCGCCGTCATCGGTCAGGTAGATCGACTGATCGGCGGCGATATGTACGCCATGCGGGCGCTTGAAGATGCCCTCGCCCCAGGATTTGAGGAAATTGCCGTCGCGGTCGAAGACGATCATCGGGTGTTCGCCGCGATGGAAGACATAGATGCGGTCCTGCGCATCGACGCCGATGCCGCCGACATCGCGGATCGTCCAACCCGGCGGCAATTTGGCCCAGCCGGGGATGGGCACGTAGCGATAATCGCCGGAGCCAAGAATGTCGGTCATGCCGGGTTGTCCTTTCCAACCAGATCCCGCGCCTGTTGGCGATAGCGCGCGGCGTCCTCGGCCAGCAGCAGACGATCTGCTTGGAGGCGGGCCACGACCGCGTCGATGCGGGCGATGTAGGATTGCGCGTCGTAGCGCTCGGCGAGCGAGAGGCGCGGATCGTCCGCTGCATCACGCTCGGCACAGCTGCGGGCAAAGGGAATGCACATGCCATCGCGGTCGGCCAGTTCGCCATCGGGCAGCGGCGCGCGGTAGAGGTTCCAACTCGTGCAGGTGGCGCGTGGGACTGCGATCTCGGGCAGCCGGACGCCTGACAGATCGTTGCCGTCGGCATCCACCTGCGGGAGCAAGGCTGGATAAGTCGCCTCAGGCGTTGCGGTCACCGTATCGGCGTAGATCGTGGCGTCGTTCGGGGCGTAGGGCCGAGCGATCCCCGGCAGATTGGGGAAGGCGAGATTTTCAGCTGTGACCAGCGTGCCATTAGCGATTCGGGGCACAACGCTCGGCGGCGGTTCCTGGCCGGTGGTGACCCAGGCATCGAGGGCGACGAACAGCGCGCGGGTGAGCGGTGTTGGGTCGTGCGGGTTGGCGGCATATTGCATCGGCGCGGATTTGATCTTCATCGCTGGTTGGCCAGTGTGCTGGGTGCCGGCGACGTAGAAACTCCGCACGCCGGGAGCCTCTGGCAGATCCTGCGTGGCGTCGCGGTTGGTGTGCAGGAGGGAGGCACCTTTTTGCCAATATTCCGACCCGGTGTTGCTCTCGATGATAAGCGGGTCTGACCCGTCACCACGCAGCAGATCGCGCGTGGCGAAGGGGGCGATGACTTCGGGGCTGCCGTGGTCTTCGTGTTGGGTGCGGGTCCGGTTGGGTTGGCCGAACAGCAGGTTCAGCGTGGCTCGGCCGATGCTGGCGACATGGGTTTGAATGCCGTCGAACACCCGATTGCCCAACTCGTCGCGGTTGAAGCCAAGAGCCACGTGATCGCGCAGAAAGCGTCCCGCCTGGGAGGAGCCGAAGCCAATGGCGTGGCTGGAATCACCCCCCAGTAGGTCACGCGCTCGCGGATCATGGCGCATGAAACTCATCCAGTCCCGCGTGGCGGCGAAGCCGAGGCCGAGGATGGGGGTTTTGTGGGCGGGGTAGGTGAAATCATAGATCGCGCCGATCTCCGGCAACGTGCCCTCTGGCAGCAGCCGGATGGTGGAGGCGTCGAGATATTCCCACGCCACTTCGCACGATGGTGCGCGGTTGTTAGGGCGAACACGCAACGTGGCGCGCTCCGGGTTGAGATCGGCGGCTTCGTAGGTGAGACGGAATTGCATGAGCGTGCCGCGCCGCGTACCGGAGACGAACTCTTCGCGAACGATCCGCACCAAGGGCACGCCGTTCTCCATCGCGATGGGGCAGTCCATCGCCAGCCCGGCGTCGGCGCGGGGCGCGGCCGGGTCCCAGCCGCACCAGGAGAGAGTGAATCCCATCCGCAACGGCAAAGCACTGCCGACATCCTCCGGCCTACGCGGGATGTTGCCGCCTGCACCGCCGCAGATATGGGAAAAGATCAGCTTACGGCCACGATTGTTCACCTCGTGCAGCAGCTTGCCCGCCCCACGCGCTGGATCGAGCGGACAAAGCAGGCAAATATCGGTGCTGTAGGCGACGCCAAGCGCGCCACGTGGAGCGAGATCGAGGCCGGTGATGATCTGATTGGCCTGAAGCGTCGGATCGACCACCCCATGCGCCACGCCGCGCAGCATTTCATAGGGGCCAGTATCGCCGAAGCTTATACCGTCCAGGAACGGGAAACGCTCGTGGATTGCGAGGCCGGTGATCACGGCTTACGGTGCCGCACAGCGTGGATCTTGACCGCTTTCGGCCAGCGCACGCCTGGTCAGTCCGCTGGCTTCG
>CAITEF010000095.1 GCA_903891315.1 uncultured Rhodospirillales bacterium
ATGGTGGGACCGCTGCGCGGACCCACCCTACGGCTTGCTGATACCGAGCCGCGATGGCGGAGATTTGTGCCAATGTCAGATATGTTTCATCCGTCATTGCAAGCGAAGCGCAGCAATCCACCGCGATGCAGATCACTTCAGCGATGGATTGCTGCGCTTCGCTTGCAATGACGGAAACGGTCGGACAACGGCGCCTTTGGTATGATTCCAACGGTCCGGATTGTTGAGCGGTATTCCTGCGCTGGGCGGCGGGCGGCAATCTCGCGCTTTGGTCGATTTCGGTTGCAATCGGCCAATTGTTATTATATGTATCTCTGAATGTTAGAGATACCCCGCATCTTCGAGCCTCGCAACGCCCCCGCCTTTGGCGGGTTTTTGGCGTGGTTGCGCGGTTGCGGCTTGGCGTTCTTCCTGGAGCTCTGGTACGGGCGGGCACTTTATCGGCAGATGGTGGCCACGATGGCGGTGCTCGACCGGATGCTGCTGGCGTTCCGTGCGGGCTCACTCCCCCCGGTCACGCGCGAGACAACACCGGCCCCGGCTGCCATCCCTCGCCCCCGACCGCAAGGCACCGCCCGAGCGGGATGCCCACTCCGCCGCCATGATGCGGATGGCAGCGCACGCTCAATCGCCCAGACCACACGCACGCGCTTGGCGCTCGGCATTGGCTCGGTGCTGCGGGCGCGTGGGGTTCATCGCCCGCAGCGCCGAGCACAAAGCCGCGTGTCGGGACTTTGCCGCCTCCCCCGGCCAGGCTTTTTTCAAAAATCGCGTTGAGATTTGCGGGAGAATTGCGCTTTATTTGTTCCGTTTTGTGTATATTTTGACACCGCCCGGTGCGTCGGGTGAGGATGTCAGACAGGAAGCTCTCAATGATCAGCGCCGTTGGTCAAACTCCGGATCAGTTGCAAATCCACTCGCTGCCGACCCCGTCATTCGCCTGCCCGTTGGGGCCGGTCGAACACAGATCATAGTCCAGCCCCTTGCGCAGCGAGGGGACGCGATAGACATAGGGCCGGTTCCACGGATCGACCGGCGCGGTTGCCGATTTCAGATAGGGCCCGTTCCAGCCACGCACCCCATCCGGCTGGGCAATGAGCGCTTGCAGGCCCTGGCGCGCATTGGGGTAGCTGCCGATATCGAGCTTGTAGAGATCGAGCACGGTGGAGAGTCGCTCGATGGATTGTTTGGCCACCGAGTTCTTCGCCCCTCCCAGTTGGCGCAGCGCCGCCGGTGCGACAAGGCCGATCAGCAATCCGAGGATGGCGATCACCACCAGGATCTCCAACAGCGTGAAGCCTGGGCGGCGGCGTGGCGTCTCTTGCGGCGTCTCGATCATGCGTTTCAGTTCCATTGCAATATGGTCAGCGGAGCGCTCACCGTCGCTGGGTCAAGCCGAAGAATAGCCGTGCGCGTAAAGCCGGCACCATCCTCACCGCGCGCGGTGGCCACAACACGCACCACCTGGGCCCGGTCGCGCAAGCGCGGCGGCGGCTCGTAGCCGGTCTGTGCGTGCAAGCGGCGCAGCGTGGCTGCGGCCAGCATGTCGCGCGTTCCTGAAGCGGGCGGTTCGGCGGAATACAGCGTCAGATGCGGTGCAAGCTTGTCGAGCAGGTCCCGCGTCATGCCGTGCACCATCAGGATTTCATCGATATCACGAAATGCCTCACCCGGTGGCGCATAGGCACGGCCGGGCAGTTGCGCGACGGGCAATGTCGGCGACATGCGCCAGGCCACCAGTGCCGCCGCCACCTGCTCGGCCTTCGGCGGCTCCAGCCCCACGATCACCAATGCGGTCGCCAACATCTCCGGCGGGGCGGAATTGATGTCGATCAGGTCCGATTCGTCACGCAGCCAGACCTCAACCTCGGTCCCGTTCTCCTGCACCAGATGCGGGCCCGGCGTCGCGTGCGGGTTCCAATGGTGCTCGGAGCGATCAAGCACATGCAACGCCGCCACATGCACCGCGCCATCGGCGGCTTCCCGCATCTCGGCCGCCCGGCGCAGATTGACGGCAATCCGTGTCTCGGTGTGCGCCGCCGCTGCCAGCCGGGTGACGATCACCGCCAGCAACGCCATCGTCCACAGCACGGCCAGAAGGGCAAAGCCCTTGCGTGACCGCACCGCCACCCTCATTGCGTCAACCCGACCTTCCGTCGCAGTGTCGCCTGTGGATCGGCGGACCCGGTCGGGGCGAGCGTGCGCAACTGATCCGAGACCCGTGCGGCGTTGGGCAATTGCTCCTGCAGATCCTGCGTCAGAGAGCGGGCCTCGCGCTGATCATGGACGAGATGCGGGGTCACCAGAACCAGCAATTCCGTCCGCTGGCGCGTGTTGTTCTGCTGGCCAAGCACGGTGCCGAGCAGTGGAATGTCCTTCAGGAACGGTATTCCCTGATTGCCGGTCGACGCATTGTCGCGGATCAGGCCGGCAATGCCGATGGTCTGGCCGTCCTGCACCACGATCCTGGTGCGCACGGTGCGGTCGGAGAAGGTGGGCGAGTTGATGCCGGTGTTGGCCGTGCTGATCGTGTTGTCGATGTCGCTGACCTCCTGCCCGATATCGAGCGTGACCATGCCATCTGCACCGATATGCGGCACCACATCCAATATCACCCCGGTCTGGCGATAATTGATCGTGTTGATCACCTGCGCATTCGCCGTCAGCGTGCTTTGCGACGATCCCGTCAGATACGGGACCAGATTGCCCACCTGAAGCCGCGCCGCCTCATTGTCCATCACCATCAGTTGCGGCGACGACAGCACCTGCACATTCGTCACCGCCTGCAGGGCCGAAATCGCCACCTGGGCGGAGTTGTTGCCCGCGACGAAGAAACCGGTGCTGGAGGAGTTGAACACCGAGGAAAGCTGGCCGTTCAGCCCGCCCTGCTTGAAATAGAACTGCGTGCCGTAATTGAGCGCATCGTTCAGCGTCACCTCGGCAACCGTCGCGTCGATGCGCACTTGCTGCGGCATGATATCGACCTTGCGCAGCATTCCCTCGATCAGATCAGCCTCGTTCTGCGTGGCATAGATCGCCACCGCATTGTTCTGCCGGTTCGGCACGATGCGCAAACGGTCCGGATCGAGTTCCTGACCACTCAGATTGGCGCTCTGCTCATCCTGCATCGCAGCTTCGTTCGGCTGCGCCGGTTGCGCGCTCTGCCCGCCATTCGTGCTCCCGCCCGGCGGCGGCAATTGTTGCGACGAGATCGCGCCGGACTGACCCGCGCCGCCAGACGGCGCACCGGACTGCGCATTGAGCCCACCCGCCGCGAGCGACTGTGCGGAATCACCCGGTGCGGTGCTACCGGGCGAGACACCCGAAGCGCTGCGGCCACTGCTCGCCTGAGTGTTCACCTCGTTCGGCGTGAAGGCCCGTTGCAGGAAGTTCGTCACGTCATCGGTGCGGCCATTGTGCAGGTAGTAGATCCGCCAGCTGCGCACCGTCGCCCTGCGCTGCCGTTCGATCAACGCCACCACCCGGCGGGCGGCCGCGATGGCACTCGGGCGGCTGCCGACCACCAGAACCGCGTCCACCCGGCGCAACGCGACCACGCGGATATCGCGAGACTGCGACGCGTTGGCATCACCGCGCAACGCGTCCTGCAACGCCTGCGCAAAGCCACGCGCCTCACCAGGGCCGACCGGGAAGACCGCGTAGGACTGGCCCGCCAGCGCGTCGATATCGAAGCTGCGCGCCAAGCCCAGCATCGCCTCGCGCCCCTCCGGATCACCGCCGATCAGCAGCGCGTTGCTGCCCGGATCGGAGACCACCTTGCCACCGCTGGTAACGAAGGGCTGCAACGTCTTGGCCAGATCATCGGCATTGGCATAATGCAGCGGCAGCACGGCAAAGCCGGAATTGGCCGCGCCGCTGCCCGATCCCGCACCATTCGGCACCACGCGATACAGCGATCCGGACTGGATCAGCGTGGCCCCGTTCTGGCCGAGAAGCACGCGCAGCGTGGGGATCAACTGCTCACGGGTGAGCGGATTGGCGGTGCGCAGCGTGACCGTGCCTTTCACCGCAGGGTCGATGGTGTAGTTCACCTGCAACACCCGACCGAGGATCTGCGCCACCACGTCGCGCATGTCGGTGTCGACGAAATCGAGCGCGATCGTGCCGATCTCGCCGCTGACACCACCCTCCGTTTGCGCACCCAACGCCGCCGCCTCCCCCAGGGAGACGCCCGCACCGATATTGGCAGGCCCGCCGATCTTGCCGTCCACCCGGGCATTGGGCACCGGTGCAATCAGCACGCCGGATGCCGGACGGCTTTCGGTCGGTGCAGGCGCATTTGCCGATGTCTGATTGCGCTGTTGGGCGCAGGCAGCGAGGCTGATGACCAGAGCTAGGCTGAGAATTCGTTTCACTGGGAAGCCTCGGATGGCTGATTCTGTCTGGAGTCGCTGAAGCCGGTGCGCAAAACGCGTCGCCCCTCGGGGCCGGCAAGCGTGACTTGGCCCGTCACGATACTCTCGATCCGCCACGTCCCGACCATGCCACCTTCGGTCTGCGATAGGGAGCCCGCCTGGTTGTCACCGACAAAGAAGGCACGCCGCTCGGTCGGCGTGATCATCGTGCCGGACAAATGTGGCAAGCCGATCAGACCCACAGCCGCTGTCACGCCGGATCCGCCGCTGCCACGACGGCTGGGATCGAAGAGCGGGCGGGCGGCTATCGTCGCAGCCAGTTCGGTCGCGGGCGTGCTGATCGGGGCAGTTTCGGTGTTCGACACGGGCGAGGCGGGCGCTGTTGGGCCGGGCTGCGCGGCCTGACAGATCAGCAGCCCGACACCGGTCATCACCACACTGCCAAGCAGCCCGATCAGGAACAGCGCACGATTGGTCATGGTGCGGCCCCGTCCCGATAGGCAAAGACCGAAAATGCTGCGTCCATAGGCGCGTTGGCACCGCGCAAACCGGCTGATTGCAGGTTCAAATCATCGATCAGCATCCGCGGCCGCCCGCTCTCCAACGCTGAGACGATTGCCATCTCTGCATCGAACGGGGCCGACAGTGAGACTCGCAACCCGATCCGGCGATAACGACCCACCGGCTCCGGTGGCAGGATCTCGAAGCTGTTCAGCCGCCCCCCGGCTTGCTGCACCACCGCCTGCACGCTCTGCTGCAACTCCGCCGCCGCCACCGCGTCCGACGATCCAGCCAGCAGCCCGCCTGCCTGCGACTGCATTGCGTCGCCTGCCGCACGACGCCGATCCCGCTCGGCGCGCAATGGCGGCAGGCTGTCGGCGAGTGACTGCATGCGGGTCAGAATCTGTTGCTGTCCATCCAACTTTGCGCGCTGGTCCGCCTGCCAATCCAGCAACGGCCCCACGCCGAGCAACCAGATCACGGCCAGCGCGCACAGCGTCAGCGCCACCGCGACCGTCTGGCCGCGTCGCCCCTCCGGCAGATCAGTGCTCAGCCGCACGCCGCCATCCCCCGCCGCGCAACGGCGAAAAGCGTTCGGTTGCAAAGCGTCTGGCAGAACCGCAAGGCGACGTTTTCCTCGGAAATGCGCGCACTGAACGATCACGCATGTTTGACGTTATCATCCCAGTACTCCGCCCCCCTCGCAAGGGCGAGCGGCCACTTCATCCGGCAAATCATCAGCTCAGGGGCGCGTCGCCGCGCGGATCGAAAAGAGGTCCGTGCTGCCATCGGTGCCATGCGTCACCGGGGCGGCGAAGGCGACGTCCCGCAATCCGGGGTTCTGCGACAAGGCGAGCAGCAACTTCGCCGCGTTCGCCGACATGCCCGACAATGTCACCATGTGCTGAGACAGGGTGAGTTCGGTCAGACTCGTATCATCCGGCAATGCCGCCGTAAGCATGGCGATGGTTTGCAACTTGCTGCCGATCCGAGCCCGCTCACCGGCGAGCAAATCATCCCCCGCGTCACCGCGCAGTTCGCGGCGAAGGGCATCCGCCTCGGCCAGTTTTGGCCGCAGATCGGCAATCCTGGTCTCCACCGATGCGAGCGAGATCTGCGTCATCGCCGGGCGCACCAACACAAACACCAGCAGCACCCCCGCCACCACCCCGGCCAAAGCCGGCAGCAGCCGACGCGACGACGCCGCCCTGCGCGCGCTCTGCGTCTCGAATGGCAGGAGGGTCGATTGGCCGTCACTGCGCGGGAACTCGGCGCAGATCACGGGATGGCCGCTCTGACCGAGCGCCTGCACCAGCCGCGACACGCTCTGGCGCGGCAGCACTTGCAGCCGCAACACCAAGCGGCCCCGCGCCTTGTCCCGCTGGATCGTCTGCCACGTCCAGTAGACCTCGTCGGCACCAAACGGCGTCAGCGTCTCCAGATTGAGCCGCAACGCACCCGCGATATCACGCTCGGCAGCCAGCGGCAGCGTGACGTTCCTCTCCAGCAACAGCGCGGTTGGAAGCCGCAGCACTGCGGGCTCCGAAGCGGGCAGAACCGCCATCGCCTCCCGCAACCCGGCAATCCGCGCCGTGCCGAGTGCCGATTCACGGCCACGACGTCGCCGCGCGAGGCCGAGCGCATCATCCCCGTGCGGCGTGGCGATCAACGCGGAGGCAGGCAGCCCGTCACTGCGCCAGGCTTCCGGCAGCAGCCCGGCCATCTGGCGCCGATACCAGAACCACATTTCGCGCAGGCTGAGTGAATCGCTCATGGGGAGATATTGGCCTCTGATCGATGCGTTGTCTTCATGTGGCGCTCCTGGCCGGGGCGGCGATGATGTCCGGCCAGACGCGGCTGTCACCTGGCGGGAAGATCAGCCGTACCCGGATCAGCGGCGGCAGACCAGCCTCCTGCCAAACCGGCAACCAGCGTCGTGCAGTGATGTCGGCGGCGTAGGCGATCTCGATGCGCTCCACACCCTGCAACACCAGCGTATCCTCGGTCTCCCGACGGGCGATCGGTTTGACATGCGGCAGCGGCGACCAGCGCAGGATCAGGCGGTGCTGTTCATCCACCGCCAGCGTGGCCTGGATATGGGTGGAAGGAAGGGTGGCGGAACTCGGCAGGTCGGTGGCACAGCGCAACACGCGCGACGTGCCGCCGAACAGGTTGGAATCACGCGGATCGATCTGTTCGATCATCCGCCGAATGGCACGATCCGCCGCATCCATCCCAGCAATCGCGTCACGCGACTGCTCCTGGCGGGAGCTGGCGGTGATGCCGAAGCTCAACCCCTGTTGCAGCCCGACGATCAGCAACCCGAGCAACACGAGCACAACCAGCATTTCGAGCAGGGTGAACCCAGGAGCCCTCATTCCTCCCCCTCCGGCCGCGGGGCCGCAAAGCCCAGACGATGGGTGGCCAGGCGGACATGGCCGGTGCGGCCAAGGCTCGACCAGGAGACATCGACCTCGATGGCATAGAGCACTGCCTGTGCCTCCCTGCTGTGCAGAAAGGACGCGACCACGCCGGGAGGCGGTGCGGCGGTGGCCGTGCGGGCAATCTCCACCCGCCAATCGAACGCGCCGTCGCGGCCCCGCTGATGCTGCAGGGCATGCGAGATATCAGGCTCGACCAACGCCAGATGGTTGCGCGCCACCGCCATCGCGGCTTGGGAACGCGCGGCGGTGGTCAGCGCCGTGCGGCCGTCGCGAATGGTCGACAACAGGGCGGCAAACATCGCCGCCGCCAGGGCGCCGGCGATCAGCACCTCCAACAAGGTGAAGCCCGGCCTACGGGACATCGCGCACCGTCACCAACCCGTCCAGCCAGGCGACGGCCACCTCGGCGCGGTGATGCGCGGCATCGGCAATCACGATCCGCCCACCCGACGCACTGCCATCCGGCGAAAACCGGATCGCGCCCGCATCGTGCAACGCATCGGCGGCACGACTGATTGTGGTCAGGTTGAGCGCCATCTGCGGCGGCAGCGCATGCGGCGCATCGTCCGCGACGCGGAAGGCGTGATGGGCCAGATCGAGACGGAATTCCACCAGCCGACCGCTCGCAATCGCCCGCCCCCTTGCGTCGCGCAATGCGTCGGCGATCTGCTGGGCGGCATCACGCGGGCGGACGGCCAAGCCGCGCGGTGCGCCGCGTGTGAGCGCGAGGCCGAGCAGCACCCCCATCACGACCAGCACCACGGCCATCTCCAGCAGGGTGAATCCAAGCCGCTTTCTACAATGCGAGGTCATTGAGGCTCAGCATCGCCAACATCAGCGCGGCAAAGATCGCGGCCACCGCGCCGCCCAGGAAGATCGTGATCGCAGGACCGATCAACGCCATCAACCGCGCACTCCGATGCCGCAGATTGGCCTCGTGGATCGCAGCCGCCCGCAACGCCATCGGCCCCAGCTGCGCCGATTCCTCGCCCAGACGCAGCAGATGCGTGGTGCGCAGCGGGAAGATCGCCTCGCGTTCCAACGGCCCCGCCAGACCGGCACCGTTGCGGGTCCGCTCGGTCGCGGTGTCGAGGGCAAGCAGCGCCGCCTGATTGCCCAACACGCCCCGCGTGATGCCAAGCGCTGGGATCAGCGCCACACCATTGGTCAGCAGCGTGCCCAATGTGCGCGTCAGCCGCGCTGCCTCGCGCTCCCGCACGAAACCGCCGATCAAGGGCAGGCGCAGCATCAGCCGGTCGAACGCCAATCTCGCCCATTCCAACCGCAGAGCGAAGCGCACGCCGAGAAACACCGCCAGCAGCGCCACAGCCGTCACCGCGCCATCATCCGACACGGCATGCCCCGCGCCGATCAGCGCTTGCGTCGCCCAGGGCAACGCGGCACCGGCCTGGGCAAACAGCGGCTCGAACTGCGGCAGAACCTGCGTGAGCAGCAGCACGATCGATCCGATCGCCGCCACCAGCACGCAGATCGGATAGACCATCGCCGATTGCAACGCGGCGACGAGATTGCGCTGCGCCTCCAGCAGATCGGCCAGATGACCCAGCGTTGCCGCCAGCGTGCCGCCCGCCTCGCCCGCCTGGACCAGCCCAATATAAAGCGGTGAGAAACTCTCCCGCCGGTCCATCAGCGCGGCCGACAACGGTCCCCCTTCACGCAACCGTTCGCGCAGAGCCTCAACGACCACGCGCAGCCTTGCGCGCGATGCCGTCTCAGCGATGAAGCCGAGCGCGCGGCTCAGATCCTGCCCCGCAGGCAGCAGGATCGCCAACTCACGGGTGAATTCGGCGACCTCCTGCGCAGAAAGCCCGCGCTCCAGGCGGAGCGAAAAGCCGCGCACCACCTTCTCGGCGCGCATCGGTGTCGCTCCCTGGCGCTGCAACGCCTCAATGACACTCGCCGCGTCCTCGGCCTGCATCACGCCGCGCATCAGCGCCCCGGTTGGGCCGACAGCGAGGTAGGAGAATTCCGGCAATCCCCGCGCTCCCTCAGCCACTGGCCCGGATGGAGCGCATCACTTCCTCGATGGTGGTCACCCCATCGAGCGCCAGATCGAGCCCGGCCTTGAACAGCGGCTGCATCCCGGCGGCGATCCCCGCCTCCTCGATCTGGGTCTGGTCGGCGCGGGCGAGGATGAGTTGCTCGATCTTCGGCCCCGGCGAGAGAAATTCCGCCACCGCCACCCGGCCGCGATAGCCGGTGTTCCGACAGGCCGGGCAGCCGACGGCATGCCAGAGCGTGAGCTTGCCCTTGCGGCGTTTGTTCAGCTTGAAGCGCTCGACCAGTTCGGGAAGCGCTGCCTGCTCGGTCCTACACTCGGAACACAGCCGCCGCACCAGGCGCTGCGCCAGCACGCCGCGCAGCACCGCCGAAATCAGATAATCGTCCAACCCCATGTCTCGCAGCCGCGTCACCGCCGCCGCAGCCGAGTTGGTGTGCAAGGTCGCCAACACGAGATGGCCGGTGAGTGCGGCCTGCGCCGCGATCTCGGCGGTCTCCAGATCACGGATTTCACCCACCATGATCACATCCGGGTCCTGGCGCAGGATCGAGCGCAGCAGGGAGGCGAAGGTGAGGTCGATTTGTGGCCGCACCTGGATCTGGTTGATCCCCGCCAACTGGTATTCGATCGGATCCTCGATGGTGACGATCTTGCGCGCCACCGCGTTCATCTCGGTCAGACCGGCATAGAGCGTCGTCGTCTTGCCCGAGCCGGTCGGCCCGGTGACCAGCACGATGCCGTTCGGCAGCGCCATCGTCTCGCGCAGCCGCGCCACCAACGGGGCAGACAGCCCGAGCGCGGTGAAATCCAGAATCGCCGCCGAACGGTCCAGC
>CAITEF010000096.1 GCA_903891315.1 uncultured Rhodospirillales bacterium
GAACATGTCCAGCGCCTCCAGCTTCTCGATCAGCGCGCCACAGTTGAGATAGTGGTCCACGCCATGAAACGGCATGTTGAACGCCACACCGATGATCCCCTGCGCCTTCAGCTTGACGAGGTGTTCGAGCGAGGCGTCGAGGCGGACGGTGGCGATGCCCTTCCAGCGCCCCTGGCTCTCGGCAATCCCCGCCAGCATGCAGGAATTGTCCTCGCCATAGCCGGAATTCGGCTGGGTTAGCAGCGCGTGGCGCACCCCATAGGCGGCAAAGACCTGCCGCATCTGGTTCGCCGAGGCGATCTCCTGCCCGGCGGGGCGGTAGGGCGTGTCGGCGATGTAGGGGTAACGCGCCGGGTCGAACAGGTGGCAATGGGTGTCGATCTTGGGTTCGTCGAAGATGGACATCGCCTGCTCCTTGGTTGCCCGCATTCTGCGCTGCATGGCTACCGTGCCGCCAGACGGGCAATGACAGAGCTGATCTCGGCGCTGCGTGATCGGGTGAGCCCGGCCTGATCGGCGAATGCGGGCCAGCGCGCGACGGTGTCGGCAATGTCGGTGATGATCGCCTCGGCCTCGCCACGCGGCAGGCCGATTTTGCGGGCGAGTTCGAGCATGTGCTTGCGTCCTGGTGCCCGCCCTTCGCCCAAGATGGTTAGATTGTGCTCGCCAGCTGGACCTGAGGAGAAGGTAAGATCGTAGGCTGGCGATGGCGTCCAAACGCCGGTGCTGCTCATCAGAAAGGCATGGTTGCGTGCGTGGTCGTCTCGATTGTGGGCGAGCACATTGAAGGCCATGCGACGGAACATCTGGCCGACATGCGTCATGTCGCGCGTGAGGATGAGGGTGAGTTTCAACAACTCATCATAGCCGATCCCAGGCACTTTGTGGCTGGTTTCCAACAATCCACTCGCTGTGTGGACGTGATGGCGGCCGACGGGCGAGCGGTCGAAGCGGCGTGTGGCAAAGTAGCGGCCTTTTGGTGTTTCGATCAGCCTTGTCTCAGCCATCTCGATTCCGGCGGCGCGTGCCATCAGCGAATAGGCGTATTCCTCCGCGCCAATCCCGGCGGTTTCGTCGAGCGAGCGGAATTTGACGATCCAGCGCGCAAATCCCGGCGGCAGATCCGCCCCGCTATCGGCGAGCGCATGATCGCCATCCGTGCTCAGCCCAATCATCAGCTTGGGGCGCACGCCGCCGGAACCGCCCTGTGCGCGCAGCAGAACGGAGATGTCAGCGGTGGCCACCTCGCGCTGGACCTGATCGGCCTGCTCGGCGATGACGTCCAGATTGATGCCGACCGAACTGCGCTGGCCGAACAGCTTCTCCGGCTCATAGCGAAGTGCCCCCATGCCGAGGCTGCCGACATAGGCGAGGCGGTCGAGCGGGGTGAGGGCACGATAATCAAGGCCGCCGGCTTGCAGGCGTCGATCCAACAGCTTTTGTCCCCATCCATCCGGCAGGCTGTCGGAGAACAGCCCGTGCAGTCCGTCGAAGGGACCGTAGGAAGCGGGGATCACGCCCGGTGTTGTGGCCAGTTTGAACGGTGAGACCGGCAAAGGATTGGCTAGGAAATCGCGCTGGAATTCGAAATAAGCCCGCCGCTCCTCCCGGCTCCAGGCCAGCGTTCCGAGCGGGCGCGACGTGCCGTCCAGATCAAGATAAACCGAGAGTCGCTCAACCTGCACTGCACGGCGACCGCTCATTTGTGGCGCACCCGCTGGCGTGGCTGCGCAGAGATGATGTCATCAATCGTCTGCGGTGGACGCGCTGGGAACAGGGCTTCGAAGCCAGCTTCGGCCTGCAAGGCGAAGGCAATCCGCACCACATGTTCGAGTGAGGCTTGGCCAGTGGCCTCAAACCGCCTCAACGTCCGAATGGCGACGCCAGCCCGCCGTGCCAGCTCGGCCTGGGTGATGTCCAGCTCAAGCCGCAATTGCTGCGCACGCCGACCAATACCAGCCTGCAGGTCACCAGGGGATGTGAGGCTAAGGGGCAACATTTGGCCCCTTATAGCACAAATTGGCAGATAAGGGGCAAGATTTTGCCCCTTATCTCTCCATCTTACAGCGCGCCGCCCTTGCGGCCCGCCATCGCGCCCAGGCGCAGACGCAGCGCGTTGAGCTTGATGAAGCCTTGCGCGTCGAACTGGTCATACGCGCCCTGATCATCCTCGAACGTCACATGCTTCATCGAATACAGCGAGTTCGGGCTCTCGCGGCCGATGCAGGAGACGTTGCCCTTGTAGAGCTTCATCCGCACCCGACCGGAGACGCTTTTCTGCGAGGCGTCGATGGCAGCCTGCAGCATCCGGCGCTCGGGGCTGAACCAGAAGCCGTTGTAAATCAACTCGGCATATTTCGGCATCATGCCGTCCTTGAGATGGGCAACCTCACGGTCCAGCGTGATCGACTCAATGGCGCGGTGCGCTGCGAGCAGAATGGTGCCGCCGGGGGTCTCATACACGCCGCGCGACTTCATGCCGACGAACCGGTTCTCAACGAGGTCGAGACGGCCAATACCGTTGGCCTTGCCGAGTTCGTTGAGCTTCATCAGCAGATTGGCTGGTGAGAGCTTCACACCGTCGATATGCGTCGGATCGCCGTTCTCGAAATCGATGGAGATCACGGTGGCGCTGTCCGGCGCGTCTTCCGGGCGAATGGTGCGCTGATAGACCAGTTCCGGTGCCTCGTCGCCCGGCTCCTCCAGAACCTTACCCTCGCTCGACGAGTGCAGCATATTGGCATCCACCGAGAACGGCGCTTCGCCGCGCTTGTCCTTGGCGATCTGGATCTGATGCGCCTCGGCGAATTCGAGCAGCCGGGTGCGGCTGGTCAGATCCCATTCACGCCAGGGCGCGATCACCTTCACATCGGGCTTGAGCGCGTAATAGGCGATCTCGAAGCGGACCTGATCATTGCCCTTGCCGGTCGCACCATGCGCCACCGCATCGGCCCCCACCATCTCGGCGATCTCGATCTGGCGTTGCGCGATCAGCGGGCGGGCGATGGAGGTGCC
>CAITEF010000097.1 GCA_903891315.1 uncultured Rhodospirillales bacterium
CGGCGACCAGCGCCTGCATTCCCTCGCGGTAGAAATTGTCCGTCCTGATCCGTACCGCGTTGTCACCATCGGTGATCTCGATTGTTGTGAAGGGCAGACCCTTCGTGTTCTCAACCGACATGTAGCCATCGCTGATAGAGGTGATGTCGCCCATCTGGACGGTGAAAGTCTTACCACCAAGATAGTTGAACCCCCAGCGCGCGAACATCTGGACCGATTTTTCGTTCCACCTGACGGTAGCGCACATTTCAGTCAAAGCTGCGAAGGCAAAAAGAGCCCCTATAAATAGAAGAGACCAAAAAGGCGGTGCCCCCGATTGCCCGGTTTGATAACTTTTTACTTGGGTGGCGACAAAAAGGCAAATGATAACGCCCATAATAATAGCGAACCGATACCATGTCGGGCGGCGCTGGAGATAGCGATCAGTCACCACCCTGGCACCCAACGGGGTACGGGAATGACTTTCTGAGCAACAAGTGCAGGCACCGCTCCGGCAGCGGCAGGCAGCTTCACAACATCATCGTGCAAGCTGTTCGCAATGGGATTTAGGGATAGATACGTCGGTGTAGGAAGTATTTTCATGTTTGCCCACCCCCCGGCCCCGCCGATCGCCCCGAACCCTGTTGACCACAACAAGCCACGGCCGCTAAAAGCCTTTCCTTCGTTGAGATAGTCGATGTATTGCTCTACACTATTGCCGCCGCCTCCGGCTGCTGCACCTGAGGCTACGAGATTAACGAATAATGGCGATGCTTCGGCTAGCTTTCCAACCCCTGGCGCGAAGATCACGCTGCCCGCGACTGCACCCGCTCCCTTGGCAAAAGTCATGTCCTGACCGGTAAGAGCGTTCGCCCCCCATTCAGAGCCAAGGCCGATAGTTGCCTTGACCGCCAAAGACCCGCCTATTGTAGACCCCGAGCCTGCATAGCCCAAACCAGCAAGCCACGCCGGTGATGTGGATGCCAAGAGTGCCCCACCGGCTGAAATACCAAGGAAACCAGCCACTCCCCAATTGAGTTGGCTCTGTGCCTGCTGGAGCAAGGCGGTTCTGTAGGCATCGGGAACCTCGGTTTCGGTCGTGCCGTCAGGAGAGAGTTGGAGAAAATCAATACTCCCGGTCGCACGGTTATAGAAGTATGGGTTTCCACTTCCAGGTGCTGATGTATTTTTATCGCCCGCGTACATTCCATTTGAAACAGGGACATTGTAAGAAGCACTACCCCCGGCAGAATTTCCTACTGCGGGAGCGGTCTGTGCAAGTATTTGCGTAGCAATCGCCTGTTCGGTTGAGCCGATCGGCAAGCCTTGCGCCAAATCATTGCCAGTCGCGAGGACCGATCCCAAACCAGGCACATTGAGATTTGTTGAACCGGCATACGGATTAGGCAGATTGACGTTCCCCAGATTGGAAATAGGCCCGTTGAACGAATTGGGCGGATTGCTCCCACCGCCCTGCTGCCCTTGCGCGCTGGTATCCTGACTGCCGCTGATCCCGCCAGCGACAGCATTCCCGATGGTATTGCCAAGTATGTGTGCCCCGATGCGGGTCTGGCCGCAAAGTTGCGTTTTCCTGAGGCGATACAGTCGGTTACGTGGCATTCTCTCCGGCGCAATCCGGTGCGCACGGATTTTGCCCCCTGACGCGGTTTTGGGCGCAAGGGTGCACAGCGGCTGAGATGGGATATTGCGGACAGCCCCGGTCATGGGGTCGAGTGTGGCGCGATTTGCAGGCGGCGGCAAGATGGCTTGGGGGAAGCTCCAGCCCGTCAGGCGGCGTGTTTGGCGACGTCGATCTCGCCCACGCCGGTGAGCGTGAACGCGCCGGTGCCGGGTAGGTCGATGCGCAGTTCCAGCGTGCCGCCAGCAGCTTCCACGAACCGGCGCAGGGTGGAGAGGTAAAGGTCGGCCTGACGCTCGATCTTGACCACCGACGGCTGCTTGATCCCGAGGCTTTGGGCGATCTGCTCCTGACTGCGCTGAGCGAGCTTGCGCAGGGCCTTGAGCCCTTCAACCTCGTTGTGGAGTTCGGCAGCGCGGGCCTTGATGCGCTCCTGGCGATCCTGAGGCAGGCCAGCCATCACTTCGTCGAGTGTACGTCCCATGCTACTGTCCTTTCAGCTTTTCGAGATGGTCCGCAAAACGCTTCTCCGCCTTGGCGATCAGCGCCTTGTAGAACCGCTTCTGCGCCACCCCACTCTTGTCGCCTGCCACCAGCAGGATGGCCTTGCGCTCAGGATCGAACGCGAAGGCTACCCGCCACACACCATCGTCGGCATCGAACCGCAGCTCCTTCATATTGGGATACTGCGATCCTTCCAGCGTATCGACATGCGGCCGACCAAGCACTGGCCCTATTTCGGCCAGCACCAGCGCGGCGGCAAGCAACGCATCCTGAACGGCTTCCGGCAAAGCATCGAACTCGGGGTCGAAGTCATCGTGGTTGGTCACCGTCCAGGCCATGCAACTCCATACCTCAAAAGCTATAATTTGTCTATAGCCCAAAGGCTATATAAGACCAAGCCCCGACATGCATGATCCGGAGCATTCCCCGGATCGTTGGAGGGGCCCCGATGCTGACGCATCGAGGCGTAATAGGGATACACACCTCACGCACGCGTGCATGGCGGATCTGCGCTAGTTTTCGGGGGTGCACTCCGCGCGCTCTGGTGATGGACGCGGACGGGATTGGCGGATTTGCGCCATTTGGCGAGCGCGCGGATTGCACCCTCATGCGTCTTCACTCTCCCCCTCTGCATCGAGCTTGGCAAGCAGCGCCTCGGCCTCATCGGTGGCCGGCGCTGCATCTTGATCGCCGCGCGCGAGTCTCGAGCGGATCGGCCTGGCGGGATGCGTGGCGGTGTGGACGGCTTTGAGCGCCTTGATGCTGACCTGGGTGTAAATCTCGGTGCTCTTGAGATCGGCGTGGCCGAGCATGGCCTGGATGAACCGGATGTCGGCGCCGTTCTCCAGCATCAGCGTCGCCATCGTATGGCGGAACATATGGCACGAGCCGCGCTTGCCGATCTGTGCATCGTTGACCGCCTCGCGCACGATTTCAGTGAGGCGGTGAACGCCAAGGGGCTGGCCGAGGGCGGACAGGAACAGCGTGCCGTCGTCCGCGCCGCTGGCCAGGTCGGGGCGCACCTGGGCGAGGTATGTGTCGATCCACTGGATGGCGCGGGCGCCGATCGGCACCACGCGGTCCTTCCTGCCCTTGCCCTCGCGCACCATCATCACGCCCCGGTCGCGGTCGATGTCGTAGAGATTGAGGTGGACCAGTTCGGCGCGCCGGATGCCGGTCGAGTACAGCACCTCCAACATTGCCCGGTCGCGGATGCCCATGGCGAGGGACAGGTCGGGGATCGACAACACTTTCTCCGCCTCGGCCACGGTCAGCACGTTGCGCGGCAGACGCTTGCCGATGCGTGGCAGTTCCAGATCGGACGCCGGGTTGTAGAGGATATGGTTTTCGCGGGCGAGGTAGCGGAAGAACGCGATGAGCGGGTGGATATGCGCCAGCTGGCTCCGCACCGTCAGCGGCTCGCCATCGGCCTTGCGATAGAGGAACAAGTGCCGCTGCCACCGCTCCAGGATCGGCCGCGTGATCTCCTGCACCCGGATCAGGCCCCGTTCGGCCGCCCATCCCGCAAACACCCGCAAGCTGCGCTCGCGCCCGGCGATCGTGTGGGCCGAGTAACCCCGCTCGCCCTGCCACAGCGTGAAGCGGTGCATGTGGTTCCAGATGCTGTTGGGATCATGTGCGCCCACTGCCATGGTCGGCGGGTGGTAGAGGCCTTTGTGGACTTTGCGGCCCCGTTTCGTTCCGAGCCCACGTTTGCGGGGCATGGCTTACGGATGAGCGGCTGAGAGAAGCGGTTCGGGCTGCATGTACGCTACGACCGTGCCGTTATTGCCGGAACAGTGCGTTTCGGGGGGATTTGCGAGTGGGAGCGCGGGACTGGCGGATTTTCGCGCCTCAGCCGCTGCTTTGCTATCCCGACCACCCCCCGACCATGGGGCGACCGAGGCCCGACCAAGGCCCGCCTGATCCGGACCCGACCCCGACCGAACCGGGTCATAGCTGGATTGTGCCATGGACACGCCACTGCTCAGCCCCATCATGAACGGCGCGCCTGCCTCGCCGTCGGCGTCTCCGGCACCATCATAGAGCAGCTCGTAATGGAACCCGCCGACCCCGCCCGAAGGCCCCGGCGCGCCGCGATGGACCAGCACGTATTCCATCTCGGCCAGGCGGCTGAGATGGACCTTGAGCTGGGTGTCGCCCCAGCCTGTGACCTCGCGCACCTGGCGCCGGGTGAAGCGCAACTCGTGCTGCCGGATCGCTTGGGCGGTGCATTCCTCGCCAACCCAGCGGTGGACCATGCCCAGCAGGCGGCGCGTCTGCGGCGGCAGTTCGTCCAAGGTGCGCCCCAGCACTTCGGCGGCGAGCCGGTTGGCCAGTGCAATGTCGGATTGCGTCACCTCGATATAGCACACCGGCTTGCCCCGGTGCTGCACTTCGTGGACCTGCCGCTGGTGCTGGTGGAGCAGCGCGATCGCCTGGATGAGGGTCAGGTATTTCATATGATCGCGCCGGGTGCGGGTCTTGTCGTCGAGGAAGGTCAGTTCATCCGCAAACGGGTTCACAACCCGCACCGGCTCCAGCAGGCTTTGCGCATTGCGGTGCAGTGCCAGCGTCGCCGCGCGGTCCTCATTGGCCAGCAGCCCGGCCAAAGTCTGGCGCCGGCGCTGGGCCATATGGATCGCGCGGGTCTGCTCGCGGCTTTCATCGACGGAGAGGACCAGGCAGCGGTTCGTCAGCTCCTCGTCGATGTCGATCGCTGTGGTGGTCAGGAACAGCATGACGGGGCCCTCCACCCGGTATTCCTGCGTCACCAGATTGCCCGTCGTCGCATCCTTGCCGGTGCTGGCGATCGTCACCTCGCCCTCCGATTGCAGCAGTTTCAGCGCATAGCTGGCGGTGGACGCCCCTTCCTCCTCGGCAATCGCCAGGATGCGGTGCTTGAGGTTGGTTTCGCCCATGTAGAACAGGCTCTGCCCGGTCATCGCGCTATAGCGCACCTGTGCGCCCGCCGGCATCAGCCCCAGCACCGCGTCCATCAGCGACGATTTGCCCGCCGCGCTCGAGGACTGGATGATCAGCGCCAGCGGGCGATCGAGCAGCCGCGACACACAGGCCAGATAGCCCGTGAGCGCATTGGTCTCCTCGCCCACCACGCCGATGCGCGCAAAGTCGGCCAGGATGCGCTCCACCAGATCGGGCGCGGTCAGCAGCGCCATCGCCTCGGCGTGGTCGGCCTGGCTCAGGCCGGGGCGGTCGTCTTTCGCAAGCACAGTGGCCAGCTCGGCATCCTGCAGGGCTTCCACTTTCAGCAGCACACGGCCCAGGTCGTGCTTGAGCGTGTCCTCGCTCTCGCCAAGCTCCAGCCCGGCCTGCTTGGCAAAGGCCGCGCGCGCCTTGGCGGCGTAGAGGTCCAGCGTATCGACGTGGAACGCCTCGCCTCGGCTGACCAGCAAGTTGACCTTGAGCGATTCGGGATTGAGCGGCTTTTTCCACCCGCGCACGCGGTAGCGCCGGTCGCCCACCACCATGACCAGCTCGTGCTCGCTCTGGCTTTCCACCGGGTCGGGCATCGGCACTGGCGGCATCGCTGCGGCCAGGGGTTCGGGCGGCGGTGCGACCGGCAGCGTTTTGGCGGCTGAGGCAGGATGGGGGGCGGGTTCCGGGATGGTTTCGAAGGTCGCGCCCAGCGGCTTGCCCTGCCCCGGACCTGATCCGGGGGCGGCGCTGGTGATGGCGGGGGCTTTTCCGTTTCCGAGCCACTGCGCCTTGCGGATCAGCACGCCCAGCGATTTGGGCGCGGGCGTCACCCCCAGCGCATAAGCATTGGCATCCATCCCCTTGGGGAACTGGATACGGAACGCAGCGATCCCCGCCGCCATCAGCGCCCCGGCCACCTCGCCCGCGCCCTTGTCGCCCGCCTCGTCGCGGTCGAACGCGATCAGCACCCGTTCCACCCCATAGCGCGCAAACGCCGCCAGATGATCGGGGGTAAACCCGCCCGCGCCATACGCCGCCGTCACATTGCGATAGCCCGCCGACCAGAACGTCATCGCATCGATCAGGCTTTCCGCCAGGATCACTTCACCGCCGCACCCCGCCACCCCCTCGATGTTCCACACCCCCGCGTGCGGACCCGGCAGATACAGGTGCAGCGGCGTGCCCGGGCGCAAGTCGTTGCGGATCTTGCGGCCATAGACCTCGCGGATCGCGCCCGCCTCGTCGATCACCGGCACCACCAGCGATCCGGTAAAATGTTCGTGGCCGCTTTCGCGATAAATCCCGATCCGCTCCAGGCGCCCGCGTATTTCAGCACCGGCCTTGCGGGTCTTCTCCGGCAGCCGCAGCCCCAGCGTGCGATTGGCAAAGCCAAGCCGGAACCGTTCGACCAGCGATCCGTCCAACCCGCGCGCCGCCAGATAGGCCAGCGCCTCGGGCGAGGATTTGAGCGTCTCGTGGTAATAGTCGATGACTTGCGCCAGCAACGCCGCGTCGTCGGCATCGTGCTGCACTGGCGACGGCAGACGGCGGCCTGACGAACGGGGTTTGGCCATGTCCGGCCCCGGCGCCACCGGCGCGCGCCCAGGAGCATCGGCGCGCAGCCATTCCACCGCATGGCGGAAGCTCATCCCCTCACGCCGCATCACCCAGTCGATCACCCCGCCCGCAGCGCCACAACCAAAGCAGTGGAACAGGTTCTTTCCCACGCTCACCGACAGCGACGGCGTGCCGTCTTCGTGGAACGGACACAGCCCCACCATCTCCCCCGCGCCGCGCTTGCCCAGCACCACACCCGACGCCTCGACCAACCGCACCAGGCTCACCTCGGTCTTCAGCCGCTCGATCTCGGCATCGGGGATACGGGCCATTTGCGAGGTTCCTCCAAAACCCTGTCAAGGATCGTGATTGATCCTAATCCGACTATCTGTTAATCCTTACAGGGTCATGAGTCCAGCCCCTCAAAAAACCATGGTGTATACCTCTTGCGGATCAACTCCGCAGGTATGGAATCACATGGCAGACATCGCCAACAAGAAGGCCCTGGGCACCCGCATCAAAGCATTGCGCAAGGTCCGGCACTGGACCCAGAAGGAACTCGGCCAGCGGCTCGGCATCCGGTTCGAGCAGCTGAACAAGTATGAGAGCGGCCTCAACAGCCCCCCGGTAGAGATGCTGGTCAAGCTGGCCGACGCGCTGGAAACCTCGGTCGATTATCTGCTCACCGGCACCGGCACCGATTCCACGCTTGCCAACGCCCGTCTGTTCAGGCGCTTCCAGGCGCTCGAACATCTCGGCGAGGAAGACCAGCTTACCGTCATCCGCGTGATCGACGCCATGCTCGCACAGCAGCGCGTCGCGTCCGCCATGGTCCCCGTCGATTAGGAGAGCGGCCAGACAAGCCACGTCCTTCCTCAGCCGCTCTTGCCAGCCCTTGCCCCATGCGAAGGCGTGGCGGCGGCACACAAGTACTGGATCGACGGTCAGGGACGGCACCAGCGCCGCGCCCAATGGCGGAGCCTATTGGCTGCTCTATAAACGGGCAAATTCGGCAAAATGTGCCGCATGCGACCAGTGCAATCCATCAGTGGTTGCGCGCTGCCACTGACGTTTTTCAGACGCTTGCACGCTTTGCTGGTCGCCTCCGACCATTCGCCGCACGCTGGAACGGTGCGTAACGTTCACCAAATCATGCAATGATGGATGCCACTCGGAGCAGCCGATGCCGTCGATCGGGGCGCTCTGTTCCGCGTCGCGCGCGTCCCGGTCTTGACGAGCGGCGTGGCCGGGCCAAGAACCGACTTTTGCGGGTGGCGCCATTTTGGCACCGGCACTTATGGCATAACATCAATGGGTTAGGGCGCTGGCGTCAAAACGGTGCCAGTACACCCCTGCGAATCTATGGCGCAATATCAAAGCGTTACGAGCCAAAATGGCCACGGGACACCGTGTTAGGTGTACTCCCTTCAGGGACTTTTCCATGGCCTCGATATGGAGTTCGGCGACCACGGATCCGCGAGCCGCTTGCTGTTCCGGCAGATTGACGCTCGGCGGGGCAGCAGATTGGCGGCTAATGGGTATTGTGTCCCCCGAACTCGTGTCCCCCGAACTCGTCGCCCCGGTAGGGCACGTAGGCTAATTGAGTGCACTGTCACCGGAACCCTCTGCCGCGATGGCCGATGCGCCAAGGCCCTCGCCATGCAGCGCCGCCACGCGCTTGATCTGGCGACGCGCGGTCGGCGCGCGGCCCCGGTATTTACCCTCGGCCCGCGCCCGCGCCAC
>CAITEF010000098.1 GCA_903891315.1 uncultured Rhodospirillales bacterium
CGTCGAGATAAGGAGGAAATGCGCTGTCCATCGGCTCTGCCATTGCAAGTGGTGCAATGTCACCATAGCCCAGATTCGCAGCACATTTGAGGCATAGCGTGGCCAGATGCCCGCTACGCTATCCGGCATTTCGCCACGCGCTGCTTACAAGGAGCTTACATTAAGCCCTACTCAGCCGAATGTACACACAAACAGGCTCGAAAGACTGTTGATACCCTTTTGATTTTAAAGCAGAAAACAGGAGCGGGCGATGGGATTCGAACCCACGACCCCAACCTTGGCAAGGTTGTGCTCTACCCCTGAGCTACGCCCGCATTCCAGTTCAGTCACCGCACTTGTCGGCGAGGGCGGCGTAATCGGGGGGATTTTCTGGCCGCGCAAGAGGAGAAATTCATGTCGGACCTGTGAAGCTTGCCGATCCGACGATTTCGTGGCTTGTGCGGGGGCATCCCAACGCCATCTCCATCCGGGGCAGGCAGACGAACACTGAGCAGAGCGAGTTCCATGGACCACATCATCGGCCAATCCCAGCAAGCCGGCAGCCATGCTGCGGCGGACATGATCATCGACGGAACCGAGGCCAGTTTCATGGCCGACGTGGTCGAAGCCTCGCGCGCGATACCGGTGCTGGTCGATTTCTGGGCGACCTGGTGCGGCCCGTGCAAGCAGCTCACGCCAATCCTCGAAAAAGTCGTCCGCGCCGCCGGTGGGCGCGTCCGCCTCGTCAAGATCGATGTCGATAAAGCCCCCAATCTGGTCGCCCAGCTCTCCCGCATGGGCCTGCCGCTGCAATCGATCCCGACCGTGGTCGGCTTCTCGCAGGGCCAGATCGCCGATCTGTTCCAAGGCGCGCAGCCGGAATCCGAGGTGAAGAAATTTGTCGAGCAACTCCTCAAGCTCGGCGGCGGGACAATGCCGGCCGCCGATCTGCTCGCCGCCGGGAAGGCCGCCTTCGAGGCGGGGGACTGGGGTGGTGCCGGGGATGCCTACAGCGCCGTGCTGCAGGACGACGCGGAGAACCCGGAGGCCTGGGGCGGGCTGATCCGCACCCTGCTGGCGATGGGCGACGAGGAACAGGCACAGGATGCGCTGGCCCAGGTGCCGGAGAAGATCGCCGAGCATGCCGAGATCTCCGGTGCCCGCGCCGCCCTGGCGCTCGCCGCCGAGGGACGCGCCGCCCGCTCGCAGCTCGCAGAATTCGAAGCCCGGCTCGCCGCCGACCCGAAGGACCATCAGGCGCGCTATGATCTGGCCACTGCGTTGAACGCAATGGAGCGTCGCGATGATGCCGCAGATGCGCTGCTTGCGATTATCAAATCCGACCGCACCTGGAATGACGGCGCTGCACGCGCGCAGTTGCTGAAATTCTTCGAGGCCTGGGGCATCGATGATCCGACGACCATGTCCGCCCGCCGCAAGCTGTCCGCCGTGCTGTTCAGCTGAACCCTAAACTGACGGAAGCCTCCGGCATGTCGCCTGCGCAGACTCGGATTGACGCGCTGCCGGAGGTGTTTCCGGTCTTCCCACTCACCGGGGCCTTGTTGCTGCCCGGGGGACAGCTGCCACTGAACATTTTCGAGCCGCGCTATCTGGCCTTGACCGAGGATGCGCTCTCCAATGGCCGGATGTTCGCGATGATCCAGCCGGATCGCGCGAAACCCGCACTCAATCACGGCCCGTCGCTGTTCCGCGTCGGCTGTCTGGGGCGGCTGACCAGCTTCGCCGAGACCGATGATGGGCGGTTCCTGATCACACTCACTGGCATCGTCCGATTCGACCTTGTCGAGGAGGTCGAGATGCAGCGCGGCTACCGGCGGGTGCATGGCAATTTCCGCCGGTTCGCCGCCGATCTTGGCCCGCATCAGCTCGACGGCTTTGACCGACCAGGCCTGCTGGATTCGCTGCGCCACTATTTCGCCCATCGCAGCTTTGACGCGAATTGGAAGGCGATCGGTGCGTTGGACGACGAGGCGCTGATCACCAATCTGGCGATGGTCTGCCCGTTCGAACCGATGGAAAAACAGGCATTGCTGGAAGCGCCCACGCTGGCCGACCGGGCGCAGGCCCTGCGCGCCCTGCTGCGGATCGACGCGCATGACCAGCAGAACGATGAGGACGGCAGCACTCCGGGCCGTTTGCCGAGTTGAATTCACCAGCCACACCGTCCATGAAGTTGGTCATGACCGAGCAAGACCCTCACCCCCCGCACGCCCCGGTAGATCCCCGCCTGCTGGAGATCCTGGTCTGCCCACTCACCCGCACCACGCTGGAATATGATCGCGCGGCGGGTGAACTGATCAGCCGCGCCGCAGGTCTCGCCTACCCGATCCGCGACGGCATCCCGATCATGCTGCCCGACGAGGCCCGACGCCTGGACGATCAATGACGCCCACCGAACTGCGTCTGCGCCGCGCCGAGAAAACGCTGGATGTCACGTTCGATGACGGCAGCGTCTTCTCACTGCCGGCGGAATATCTGCGTGTCGAGAGCCCCTCTGCCGAGGTGCAGGGCCACGGGCCGGGACAGCGCAAAGTGGTGTTCGGAAAGCGGCATGTCGGCATCCTCAACATCGAGCCGGTCGGGCATTACGCGATTCGGCTGATCTTCGACGATCTGCACGACAGCGGGATCTACAGCTGGGAGTTCCTGCATCAACTCGGCCGGGAATACGAATTCCGCTGGGCGGCCTATCTGGACGAGTTGGCAGCCAGGGGTTTGTCGCGCGATCCAGCCCACCGCCCGTAGGGTGTGATCCCGAAGGCATCGCACCATTTTCCACCCCACCCCGTCATTGCAAACGACGTGCAGCAATGACGACGCGTTTTAATCACACATCGGAACATTTGAATCGCCTTTCTACGCCAACCCCCGAAGTCGTTTTATTTCCGCGCGGGCCCGTTCCAACCTTTTCTCCCGCCGTGCCCAGGTGATTACCCCACGCGGCAGCTTGGTCCTGAACGGCTCCGGCTTCGGTCGCGGCTTGCGCGGTTGGGTCGGCCTGGGCGGGCGAGGCGGCGCGACGGTCCACGGAAGATCCACCGCCAACGCCCGACACAAGGGCCGCAGCATGCGCTTGGCCTGCGGGGCCGCCTCCAGCAACGCGACCATCTCAGGCGTGGTCAGCAGGTCATTGAACTGGTTGGTGAAATACGCCGCATTGTGCTTGCCCGCATCCAACAGCCAGCCAAACTTGCGCGGCATCCGGACGGCAGGTGTCCTTGCGACATGTGGTCGCGGTGTGGTCCCGCGCTGAGTCACAGGACTCAACGTCCCAGCCCGGAACCGCACGAGCAGTCGCTCGATCCGGCGTTGAACCGCGCTGATCCGATTGTAGAACACCAAAGCGAGGCTCGGCTCCAAAGCCCGCCAATTCCCAAACACCGCCATCAGCCCACGCAGGATCGTCCGCACACGCGCGGTGATCGGGTCGGATGCGGCCAAGGCAGGTGCCAATGGGAAGGGAAAATAATCCATCTTCCAGCTTAAATCGCAGAATGGGGGTGGCTGGCAAGGGAAATGTTTCTTATGTCCGCGTCACCAGACCAACACCCCGAGCGCAGCGTCAGGGTCCATCGAGGTCAAAGAGCCCGCTCTACGTCATCGATGGATTGCGACGGCCCTGGCAGGCCTCGCGATGACGATGCAGGACGGATACCGCGCCCGTCCGTCATCATAGGAGCAGAGCAACGCAGCAAAACGCAGGGTGGGTCCACGACCCGCCATTGGCACGCGGAAAGGCGGGTCGTGGACCCGCC
>CAITEF010000099.1 GCA_903891315.1 uncultured Rhodospirillales bacterium
CCACCGAGCAACAGCATCATCAGAATCCGCTCGCCTCGCATAAGCCCCTCCGCTACGCGCTTGCAGCATGCGGGCGAAACACCCGCTTTGTCCAATCCACCCTCCCCCCTCTGGCCAAATCCGCGCCAGTCTTGTAGCTTCGCGGCACCGGAAAGGGAGCGATAACATGCCACGTTTGGCCGCCAATTTGTCGATGATGTTCAACGAGGTGGGTTTCTTGGATCGCTTCGAGGCCGCAGCCAAAGCGGGCTTCACCGGCGTGGAGTTCCTCTTCCCCTATGATTTCTCCGCCGCTGAGATCCGCAAGCGGCTCGATGACAACGGCTTGACCCAGGCCCTGTTCAACGCGCCTCCCGGTGATTGGAACGGCGGCGAGCGCGGGATCGCCTCCCTGCCCGGTCGTCAGCAGGAATTCCGTGACGGCGTGAAGAAGGCGCTCGAATACACTGCCGTCCTGGGCAACCAGATTCTGCATTGCATGGCCGGGATCCCCAACGGCGTCGATCCGGTCACGGCCGCTGCCATCTACGCCAACAACATCGCCTGGGCCGCCGAACAGGCCGCTGCCCAAGGGGTCAAGATCGTCCTTGAGCCGATCAACCACCGCGACATGCCCGGCTTCCATCTCGCGACCCAAGAACAGGGTGCCGCCATCGTGGAAGCCATCGGCTTCGACCGCGTCGGCCTGCAATTCGACGTCTATCACTGCCAAATCGCCCAGGGTGACATCACCAAGCGGATGGCCAAGCTGATGCCGGTGATCAGCCATATGCAGATCGCCGACGTCCCCGCCCGCAACGAGCCGGGCACCGGCGAAATCGGCTGGAAATACGTCTTCGCGCAGATGGACGCGCTCGGCTACCAGGGCTGGGTCGGTTGCGAGTATCGCCCCGCCGGTGAGACGGTGGCCGGCCTTGGCTGGCGTCAGACTTACGGCGTTTGAACGAACAATAAGGAATTCTGCTATGAATATCGGTTTCATCGGCCTGGGAATCATGGGCCGCCCGATGGCGCTGCATCTCAAGGCTGCCGGCCACACGCTGATCGTCCCGGAACGCTGTTCGCTCACCGCCGAAATCCGTGAAGCCGCCACCGTGGTGGCCGATGCCGAAGCGGTGGCCAAAGCCGCCGAGATCATCATCCTGATGGTCCCCGACACACCGGATGTCGAGCGTGTGTTGTTCGGTGCAGCAGGCGTCGCGGGTGGTCTGTCGGCGGGCAAGCTGGTGATCGACATGTCTTCGATCTCACCCACCGCCACCAAGGACTTCGCCGAGCGCGTCGCCGCCCTCGGCTGTGGCTATGTCGACGCCCCGGTCTCCGGCGGCGAGGTCGGTGCCAAGAACGCCGCCTTGACGATCATGTGCGGCGGCGCGACCGCCGATTTCGAACGCGCGCTGCCGCTTTTTCAGGCAATGGGCAAGAACATCACCCATGTCGGTGAAGCTCCCGGTGCCGGTCAGGTCTGCAAGGTCGCCAACCAGATCATCGTCGCCCTCAACATCCAAGCTGTGGCCGAAGCGCTGACCTTCGCCAAGAAGGCCGGCGCCGATCCAGCAAAGGTGCGTCAGGCGCTGATGGGCGGCTTCGCCAATTCGCGCATCCTCGAAGTCCACGCCGAGCGGATGATCAACCGCACCTTCGCACCGGGCTTCCGCATCCGTCTGCACCAGAAAGATCTCAATCTGGCGCTCGGCTCGGCCAAGGACATGGGCATGGCGCTTCCCAACACCGCCATCGCCCAGCAGATGTTCAGCGCGGTGGCCGCCCATGGCGGTGCCGATCTCGACCATTCGGCATTGGTGCAGGCGATTGAGCTGATGGCCGGGATTTAGCGCACGTTCAGTTTCGCTTGAAACTCGTCATTGCAGGCGCAGCAAACCACCGCGGAGCAACCAGCTCTGCGATGGATTGACGCATTTCGTTTGCAATGACGGGTTGAGGACTTTGGATTGAAACTTGCCAACCACAGCGCGTCGTTAAACGCGGCGCACAGCAATTGATCATACATAAAACATTTCGATTTCGACGCGATGGCAATTTATAAAGAAGCGACTGTTGAACTGGGTGCGGCTCATCGCGAGTAGTCTTCAGCCACAGGCCCGCGACCTGTGAATCTATAATGCCCTCCGCGAAATAATGCTGCCATAGACCAAGGTCATGGCATAGGTCTTGCGTCGTGTGATGCGATCGATCGCGACAGCGTCCTGAGGAGCATCACCGAATGACCAATTTTCATCTGCCGCGGCGCACACTGATTGCAGGCTCAACCGCACTCGCCGCGATGGGCAGCATCGGAAAGGTGCGCGCGGCCGAGGAGCATGTGCTGCGCTACGGAATGGCGTTTGCAGACGTGCCGTTGACCACTGGGCAGCCCAATCGTGGCGCGGGTGCCTACCAGTTCACCGGCTTCACGCTCTATGACCCGCTGGTGACCTGGGAGATGGATATCTCCAACCGGCCGGGCAAACTCAAGCCGGGCTTGGCCTCGTCTTGGGAAGTCGATCCGGCGGACAAGAAGAATTGGATCTTCAAGCTCCGTCCCGGGGTGAAATTCCATGATGGCTCCACCCTCACCGCCGATGCGGTGATCTGGAATCTGGAGAAAGTGCTCAATCCGAAGGCCGCGCATTTCGATAACGCGCAGGCCGCCCAGGTGAAGCTGCGCCTGCCGTCGGTGGCCACCTACGCCAAGCTTGATGACATGACAGTGCAGATCACCACCAAGGCGGTGGATGCGCTGTTCCCCTATCAGCTGCTCTGGTTCTTCGTCTCCTCGCCCGCGCAATACGAGAAGCTTGGCGGGTCGTGGGAGAAATTCGGTTTCGCGCCGTCCGGCACCGGGCCGTTCAAGATGGGCACGCTGGTGCCACGGACGAGCGTTGAACTGATCCGCAACGAGAATTACTGGGACAAGTCGCGCATCCCGAAATTGGATCGGCTGATCCTGGTGTGTATCCCGGAAGACCTTGCCCGCACCAACGCCCTGCTCTCAGGCCAGGTGGATCTGATCGAAACTCCCACGCCGGATGCGGTGCCGCAGTTCACCGCGCGTGGGATGAAGATCGTGGGCAACGTGACGCCGCATGTGTGGAATTATCACCTGTCGATGCTGCCGGGCAGCCCGTGGCTGGACAAGCGCTTGCGGCAGGCGGCGAATCTCGCGGTGGACCGTGAGGCGATTGTGCAATTGATGGGCGGCCTCGCCAAACCGGCGTTTGGCCAGATGGACCCGTCCAGCCCGTGGTTCGGCAAGCCGACCTTCAAACTGCGCTACGACATGGATGCCGCGCGCAAGCTGATGTCGGATGCCGGGTATTCGAAGTCCAACCCGCTGAAGACCAAGTTCCTCGTCGCCACCTCGGGTGCCGGGCAGATGCTGTCGATGCCGATCAACGAGTATATTCAGCAGAATTACGCTGAAATCGGCCTTCAGATCGAGTTGATGCCGGTGGAGCTGGAAGTGCTCTACACCGCATGGCGCAAGGGGGCGGGTGACGAGATCGCCAAAGGGGCTTCGGCCAACAACGTCGCTTACGTCACCTCTGATCCGTTCTATGCCATCGTCCGTTTCTACGCGACGAAGCAGATCGCACCGAACGGGGTGAATTGGAGCCATTACTCCAATCCGGAGGTGGACAAGCTGTGTGACGCGATCACCAGCACCTTCGATGTGGCCGAGCAGGACAAGATGCTCGCCCGGGTGCACGAGATCATCGTCGATGACGCGGTGCAGGTTTGGGTGGTGCATGACACCAACCCGCATGCGCTGTCGCCGAAGGTGAAAAACTATGTGCAAGCGCAGCACTGGTTCCAAGACCTGACGACGCTGAGCTGATCATGATCACGCCAGATCCGTCATTGCGAGCGCAGCGCCGCGATGACGGGGAGAACGCGATGACGCTTGCGCCCATCCCCGACCGAGGCGGCCCTGCCCAACCGCTGCTGCTGGTGAAAGACCTGTCGAAGCATTTCGGCAAATCCGGCAGCGTCGTGCGCGCCGTGGACGGCGTAAGCTTTGCGATCCGCAAAGGCGAGACGCTGGGCATCGTGGGCGAATCTGGCTGCGGCAAATCCACCACGTCGCGGCTGATTATGGGGCTGATCGACCCCACTGCGGGGGAGGTGATTTTCGACGGCGAGCATGTCGGCCCCGGTGGCCTGTCGGTGGCGGAGTTTCGCCGTCAGGTGCAGATGGTGTTCCAGGACAGCTACGCGTCACTGAACCCGCGCCTGACGATCTCCGAATCCATCGGCTTCGCGCCGCGTGTGCATGGCCTGTCCCGCGAGGCGACCAACGCGCGGGTGCGCGATCTGCTGGCCGCGGTGGGGCTGGAGCCGGATCAGTTCGCCCAGCGCTATCCGCATGAACTCTCCGGCGGCCAGCGTCAGCGGGTGAACATCGCCCGCGCGCTCGCCTTGCGCCCGCGTTTGATCATCCTTGATGAGCCGGTCTCAGCGTTGGACAAATCGGTCGAGGCGCAGGTGCTCAATCTGTTGGTGGATCTGAAGGCGGAGTTTGGGCTGAGCTATTTGTTCATCAGCCACGATCTCAACGTGGTGCAATATATCTCTGACCGTGTGTTGGTGATGTATTTGGGCCGCGTGGCCGAGATTGGCCCGGTGGACGATCTGTATGCCCACCCCTCGCATCCTTACACCCGCGCCCTGCTCGCCAGCCGTCCGTCGATGGACCCGGATCATCGCCGCACCACGCCGCCGCTGACCGGTGATCCGCCGAACCCGGTCAATGTGCCGTCCGGCTGCCGCTTCCACCCACGGTGCGCGCAAGTGATGCCGAAATGCTCGGCGGCGGAGCCTGAGATGGTGAAGATCAACGCTGACCATCAAGCCGCGTGCTTCCTGGCGGAGACGGTTCCGGCATGAGCAATCTGGTCCATGTGCGTGATCTGACGGTCAAATTCGTCTCGCGCGACCGCACGGTGCATGCCGTCAACGGGGTGGATTTCGATCTCGATCAGGGTGAGGTGCTCTGCATCCTGGGGGAATCCGGTTCCGGCAAATCCGTCACATTGCGCGCCCTGATGCGCCTCAACCCGCCGACGCGCACGGTGATGACCGGCACGCTCAATGTTGGTGGCCAGGACATCATCACCGCCTCCGATCGCGAGATCGAAAGCATTCGCGGGCGCTCGGTGGCGATGGTGTTTCAGGAGCCGATGACGGCGTTGGACCCGGTGTTCACCATCGGCCAGCAGATCCGCGAGACGGTGATCCGCCATGAAGGCGTGTCGAAAGCCGACGCTCATAAACGCGCGCTCGAATTGCTCGATCTGGTGCAGATCCCCTCTGCCGAGCGCCGCTTGGCCGCCTATCCGCATGAACTCTCGGGCGGACTGCGACAACGCGCGATGATTGCCATCGCACTCTCCTGTCGTCCGAAACTTCTGCTTGCCGATGAGCCGACCACCGCACTCGATGCGACGGTGCAAATCCAGATCCTGCTGCTGCTGCGTCGTCTCCAACGGGAACTCGGCATGGGTGTCATCTTCGTCACCCATGATCTCGGCGTGGCGGGCGAGATCGCTGACCGGATTGCGGTGATGTATGCTGGCCGATTCGTCGAGGAAGGCGCAGTGCGCGAGGTGATGCGCCATGCCAAGCACCCATACACGCAAGGTCTGCTCGGGGCGACGGTGCATGAGGGGATGCGCGGCAAGCGGCTGACGACGATTATCGGCTCGCCGCCCAACCTCGCGAACCTGCCCACCGGCTGCGCCTTCGCACCACGCTGCCCGTCGGCCGATGCGGCATGTCTGGAGGCGGTCCCCGGCCTGGACGGCGCGTTCGGCGCACATCGGGCACGTTGCATTCATCAACCAGCGGAGGCCATGGCATGATCGCCACGATTTTCCGCCGCGCGCTCTATTCGCTGCCAATCGCGCTTGCCGTCTCGCTGTTCTGCTTCCTGCTGGTGCATATCGCCCCCGGCGACCCGATCAACGCCATCCTGCCGCCCGACGCGCCCGCGGATGTGGTGGCACAGGTCAAGGAAGCCTACGGGCTGGACAAGCCGCTGCCAGTGCAGTTCGGCATCTGGCTGTTTCGGGTGCTGCATGGCGATCTCGGTCGTTCGCTGGCCACCGGGCGCGATATCTGGCCGGATCTGCACTCCGCCCTGGCCAACACGCTGGTGCTCGCCGCCGCCGCTGCGATGATCGGATTTCCGCTCGGCACGATGTTCGGCAGCATCGCCGGTGCGTTTCGCGGCAGCTGGATCGACCGCGCCGCCGTGGTCCTCGCCGTCGCGGGCGTGTCGGTCCCACATTATTGGCTCGGCATGGTGATGGTGGTGATCTTCTCCGTTCTGCTCAATTGGCTGCCCTCAATGGGGGCCTCGCCGGATGGGTCGGGCGTCTGGGCACTGGATTGGGGGCATCTGAGCCATATCGTGCTGCCTGCGATCACGCTGAGCGTGATTCCGATGGGCATTGTTACCCGCACGTTGCGCGGGATTGTCGGCGATATTCTCAACCAGGATTTCATCACCACGTTGCGCGGCAAGGGGCTGCGGCGCGGTGGACTGATCGCGCATGTGGTCAAAAACGCCGCCCCGCAGGCGCTTGCGGTGATGGGGTTGCAGCTTGGCTACCTGATGGGCGGCTCGATCCTGGTGGAGACGGTGTTTGCTTGGCCCGGCACCGGGTTGCTGCTCAACAACGCGATTTTCCAGCGCGACATTCCGGTGCTGCAGGCGACGATTTTGGTGCTCTCGATGTTCTTCGTCGGCCTCAACCTCGCCGTCGATCTCGCCCAGGCGCTGCTTGATCCAAGGATGCGCCGCTGATGAGCACGACACGACCTGAAGGCTATTGGAGCGGCGTTTTCAAGCGGCTCAAGCGCGACAAGCTCACGCTGATCTGTTCGGGCATTCTGCTGCTGATGCTGATCGTGATGATCGCCGCCCCTTTGATTGCGCCGCATTCGCCCTATCAGGGCAGCATGATCCGCCGCCTCAAGCCCATCGGCTTTCCGGGCTATCCGCTGGGGACCGACGAGTTGGGCCGCGACATGATCGCCCGGCTGATCTATGGCGGACGGCTGAGTTGGACGCTGGGCATCTCGCCGGTGGTGATCGCATTCACCATTGGCGGGATGCTCGGCATCATCGCGGGATATGCGGGCGGGTGGCTTGGCATGTTGATCATGCGGGTGACCGATATTTTCTACGCCTTCCCCTCGGTGCTGCTGGCGGTGGCGATTTCGGGAGCACTTGGGGCCGGGATTTTCAACGCGGTGCTGGCGCTGACCTTGGTGTTCATCCCACCGATCATTCGGGTGGCAGAGAGTGTGACGACCTCGGTCCGTGTCCTGGATTACGTCGAATCCGCGCGTGCTTCCGGGGCAGGCGCGTTCACCATTGTGCGGGTGCATGTGCTGCCCAACGTGCTGGGGCCGATCTTCGTCTATGCGACAAATTTGATCTCGGTCTCGATGATCCTCGCCTCCGGTCTGTCCTTCCTTGGGCTTGGCACCAAGCCGCCCGAGCCGGAATGGGGGTTAATGCTGAACACGCTGCGAACCGCGATCTACAATCAACCACTGATCGCGATGCTGCCCGGAGTTTGTATTTTCATCACCTCCATCTGCTTCAACATGGTCAGCGACGGGCTGCGGTCGGCGATGGACGTTCGCAATTAACCTCGTTTTATAGGAGAATGATCATGCGCCGATTGTTACTTGCCACCACACTGTTGCTGCTTGCTCTCACCGCGCATGCGGAGAAATTGTTGCGCATCGGCATGACGGCGGCGGATGTGCCGACCACAACCGGCCTGCCGAACAATGGCTTCGAGGGCATGCGCTTCCTCGGCTATCCGATCTTCGAGAGTCTGGTGCTGTGGGATCTCTCCTCGGCGGACAAGCTGGCGGGATTGCGCCCCGGCCTCGCTGAGAGCTGGGAGCAGGACAAAGCAGACCCGAAGACCTGGATTTTCCATCTCCGCCACGGTGTGGCCTTCCATGACGGCACACCGTTCAACGCGGATGCGGTGATCTTCAACCTGGAGCGGTTCTTCAACAAGGAAAGCCCGCAATTCGAGCCGGCAGCTGCAGGCATCACCCGCGCCCGTGCGCCGTTGTTGGCCAGCTACAAGAAGATCGACGATTTCACCGTGGCGATCTCGACCACGCGCCCGGCTTCGTATTTTCCGTTCATGATGGTCTATCCGCTCTACACCTCGCCTGCCTCGTTCGAGGCGGCGGGCAAGGATTGGGCGAAGGTGGCAACACTTCCGGCGGCGGGCACCGGGCCGTTCAAAATCACCAAATTCGTCCCGCGTGTCTCGGTCGAGTTGGAGAAGAACACGGGCTATTGGAACAAGGACGGGATGGCGCATCTGGACCGCGTGATTCTGCTGCCGATGCCGGAAGCCAATACGCGGATGGCAGCTTTGCGCTCGGGTCAAGTGGATTGGATCGAGGTGCCACCACCGGATGGACTGGACAGTCTGAAATCGGCTGGCTTCAAGATCACCACCGGATCTTATCCGCATGTCTGGCCGTGGTTCTTCAATATGGGAGCCAAGGACTCGCCGGTGGCGGATGTCCGAGTGCGACAGGCGTTGAATTATTGCATCGACCGCGAAGGCCTGATCTCCCTGCTCGCGGGCACCGCCGAGCCGTCAGTGGGCTGGCTCAAGGCGTCTGACCCGAATTTCGGCCATCCGGTGAACCATTACAAACTTGATGCTGCCAAGGGGAAGGCATTGCTGGCCGAGGCGGGATACTCGGCGTCAAAGCCGCTGAGCTTCAAGGCGATGATCTCCCCCTCTGGGTCGGGCCAGATGCTGCCGATGCCGATGAACGAGTTCATGCAGCAGAGCCTGAAGGAGAATTGCAATGTCGACGTCTCCTTCGAGGTGGTGGAATGGAACACGCTGCTGGGGGCGGCGCGCTACGAGCCGGACAGTCCGAACCTGAAAGGGGCAATGACAATCAATGTCTCGTCACCGAGTTCCGACGTTTCGGTGATGAGCCGCTATTTCACGGCGGCGAATTTCTCGCCCCTCGGCTTCAATTTCGAGCACTGGAATGACCCCCAATTCGAGGCGGCACTTGCCAAGCTGGAAGCCTCAACCGATCCGACTGAGATTTCCACCCAAACCCAGAAGCTGCATGAGCGCCTCGTCGACAATCCGCCGTGGCTCTATATTGTTCACGATCTGAATCCGCGCGCGATGAGCACGAAGGTGACGAATTTCGTCTCGCCGCAAAGCTGGTTCATCGATCTGGCGCGGGTGGACATGAAATAGCGTCGGGGCACCCTGTTTCGAAGCAATGCCAACGGCCTGGTCGGGTGACCGATCAGGCCGTCATTGCGAGGAG
>CAITEF010000100.1 GCA_903891315.1 uncultured Rhodospirillales bacterium
GACAGCGCGGCGGAGAGGATCGGGTTGCCGAACGGGTCCATGTCGTATTCGGCACGCAGCCGGGCGACCAGGGCCGTGAGTTCTTCAACCAGGGCTTCGGTGTTGTTCTCAACCACTGTCACATCACTTTGCTGCATATGCGAATTGTGCAATGCAGAAACGCACGATGCAACGACTACCTGACGAAAACCCGCCGCAACTCAGCAGAAATCGTCTCAACCTGCGCGTCGGTGAGTTGCGGATACATCGGCAGGCTCATCACCTGCCCGGCCGCCGCCTCGGTGCGCACGCAACCGGACGGGCCGAGAGCGATGCGCCCCGCATAGGCAACCTGACGATGCACCGGGACTGGGTAATGAATGCCGGTGGCAACGCCGAGTTCGCGCAAGGCGGCCTGGGTCTCCGCACGGTTTTCGACGCGCAGCACGTATTGATGAAAGACGTGCTCGGCACCGAGGCGACGGGCGGGAGGCTGGATCGCGGTGCCGGAGAGGGCGGCGTCATAGGAAGCGGCGATCTCGCGGCGGCGGGCGTTGTGGGTGTCGAGATGGGCGAGTTTCACCCGCAGGATCGCGGCCTGGAGTTCGTCGAGCCGGGAATTCACCCCGATCAGATCGGAGAGATAATGCGTCCGCCAGCCATATTGGCGGATGGCGGCGATGTTGTCGGCCAGCGTATCGTCATTGGTGGCGAGCACGCCGCCATCGCCGAGGGCTCCGAGATTTTTGGTGGGGTAGAGCGAGAAGCAGCTCGCAACACCCAGGCTGCCGAGCTTGCGGCCATGCAGGGTGGCACCGTGCGCCTGCGCGCAATCCTCGATGACGGGGATTCCGTATTGCGCGCCCAGGGTGAGAATGGCGTCGAGATCGGCAGCCTGACCGTAGAGATGCACCGGCAGAATTGCGCCAAACGGCGGCAGTCCGACGGGTGGGTTGGCGAGCACGGCGGCGAGTTCAGCCGGGTCCATCGTGTAGGTGTCGGGCTCGATATCGACGAGGATCGGTGTGGCCCCGGCCATCTCGATGGCGGCGACGGTGGCGACAGCTGTGTGCGAGACGGTGACGACGGATTTGCCTGCGCCCACGCCGAGGCCGCGCAGAACGAGTGCCAGCGCATCGGTGCCATTGGCGCAGCCGACGGCGCGGTTGGTGCCGAGCCACGCGGCGTATTCGGCCTCAAACGCGCGGCCCTCGGCACCGAGGATATACCAGCCCGAGGCGAGGGCGCGGGCGATTGCTGCGTCGATCTCGGTTTGCAGTTCGCGGTAGCCAGCGCCGGGATTGGCCTGCGGGATGATCTCGTGTGTCATGGGAATGGCCTTACAAATACGCGCCGAGCCGGTTCTGATACCACGCGAGCGACCGCCCGATCCCGTCCTCCAGCCCGACCGAGGCGGTCCAGCCCGTGGCTTTGCGGAAGGCGCTGTCATCGGCGTGATAGGAGCCGATATCGATGGTGGCGCGGTCGGCAGGGAATTCGCGGGTGGTGAAGCCTGCGGTCGAGCCAATCGCGCGGCCCTGGCGGATCGTCATCTCGGCGATCTCCAGCAGCGAGGCGGGCGGTGCGCCGCCGAGATTGTAGACTTCGCCATAGCATTCCTTCGTCTCAGCCGCACGGATGAAGGCGTCGGTGACATCGTCGACATAGGTCATGTCACGCAGCTGCGCGCCGCCCCAGACCTCGAAATCGCGGCGCTCCAGCACGCAACGCATCCAGATGCCCAAGAAGGTCTGCCGCGCGTCGCGGATGCGCAGGCGCGGGCCGTAGCAATTGGTCAGACGTAGGGAGACCACCGGGCGGCCCGCGGTGCGGTGCTCGATCATCCAATATTGCTCACCGGCGAATTTCGACACGCCATTGGCGTCTGGCGGGGCGACCGGGTGGCTTTCATCGACCGGCAGATAATGCGGGCGGCCATAGAATTGGCGGGTGGAGGCGTGCACCACAACGGCGTTCGGAGCCGCCTCGCGCGCCGCCTGGATCAGACGCACCTGCCCCACCGCGTTGACGTTGATATCCGCCAGCGGGTCTTTCTGGCCGCCCATATGGGAGGTCTGGGCGGCGAGGTTGAAGATGACATCCACCCCCTCGATCAGTGGCCGCAGATCGCCCTCGCGGATATCGGCGCGGACAAGGTGGACGTCCGATCCCTCCAGATTGGCCGGGTTGGCACCGCCGCCGAACAGGAAGGCGTCGAGCGCCGTCACCTTGGCACCACGGGCCGCCAAAGCCAGGCTCAGATTGGCCCCGAGGAAGCCCGCCCCGCCGGTCACCAAAACTTTCGCACGATCCCACTGCATCTTATGCCTCCGAGACGCATGCTGAATGACGAAGATGGCGGGATCGCGTCAATCCTGCGCTCCGATTGCGACGCGCGCCCGCAGGCTCTCCTCCGGCCCCGCCGCCACGCTGGCCAGCCAAATTCCGCCCGCGACCAGCAAGATCGCCGGGCCTGCGGGGAGGTTGACGTGATAGGAGAGCAGCAATCCGAGCGTGGACGATGCCAGTGCGACCACCACGCTCGCCGCAATCTGGCCCGACAGCCGCACCGACCAGTGCCGTGCGGCAATTGCGGGCAGCATCATCAAACCGACCGACATCAGCGTGCCGAGAGCGGCAAATCCGCCGACCACGCACAGCACCACCAGCAGCATGAACCCGGCATGAAACAACATGCCGAGCCGCCCCTGCCCGCGCGCGCGCAGAAACAGCGGGTCGAGACTCTCCAGCACCAGACCGCGCCAGATGAGCGCCAATCCAAACAAAGTGATACTCGCCACGCCCGCCATCAGCACGAGTGCGGGGTCGTCCACTGCCAGCACCGAGCCGAACAGCAGATGGGTGAGATCGATGCCGCGCTGATGCGTGGCCAAAGCCACACCGGCGGCGAGCGCCAGCAGATAGACCCCGGCAAACCCAGCATCCTCGCGCCCGTCGGTTGCGCGTGAGATCGCGGCGGCCAGCAGTGCGACCAGCAATCCGGCGATCAGACCGCCCGCCCCCATCCACCAGATCGACAACCCGCCCGCGATGGCACCGAGCGCGATGCCGGGCAGGATGCCGTGCTGCAGCACGTCGGCGGTCAGGCTCATCCGGCGGATGGTCAGGAACACGCCGAGCGGCGGGGCGGCGATGCTCAACGCCAGACATCCGGCGAGCGCGCGGCGCATGAAGCCCTGGGTGAACGGATCGATCAGCAGATCGTAGAGCATCAGGCCGCGTGACGCGCGAAGCGGTGGGCGGCAGCCAGCACCGAGGCGGAGGGGCCGAAGCGCATGCCGTCGCGATGCAGCAGCAGCGTGTTCGGGAAGAACGCGCGGATCAGGTCGTGATCATGCAGCACAGCGATCACCACCCTTCCCTCGTCGCGCCACGCGAGAAGCTGGTCGATCAACAGCGTTTCGGTTGCGACATCCACGGCGGTGAAAGGTTCGTCGAGCAACAGAACCGGCGTGTCCTGCACGATCAAGCGGGCGAACATCAGACGTTGGAACTGGCCGGAGGAAAGCCGAAGGATCGGACGGTCCGCCAGCGCCTCAATCTGCATCCGCACCACAGCGGCTTGAACGCGTGCCGCCACGGCGCCAGAGACCGCCGTTTGCGCCCCGGTCTCACCCCAGGCACCAAGGGCGATGAAATCGCGGCACGAGATCGGAAATCGGCGATCGGTCTCGGCGGATTGCGGCAGGAAGCCGAGACGGTCGGGGTGTTCGTTGCCGGTGATCCGCCCAGCCGACACCGGATGCAGCCCAACGATAGCGCGCAACAGCGTGGTCTTGCCCGCGCCGTTTGGCCCTGCAATCGCCGTCAATCCCGGGCCGAATTCGGCAGTGACGCGCTCTGCCACCAATGCACGCGATTGGCGCAGCGCGACGTTGTCGAGAGTGATCGTCACAACGCCCACCACACGCCCAGCCAGATGCACAGCGTCGTCAGACCAGCCAAAGCCAGTCGCGCCGCCAGCCCGGATTGGATGGAAAGTGGGTCCCGCATTGTTACTTTATAACATTTGCCAGTTTGGCGCGCCAGATCGGTCGTGGTAGTCAGGTCGCATGACCGACATGCCCAGCCTCCCAGATCCGGACGTCGCCGCGCGGCGCAGCCTGACGCGGCACCGCGCCTTTGCGTCGGCGCTGCTGGTGCTGATGGCGGTGGTGACGGTGGCGACATTCTATATGCCACTCGGCACTTGGCGCGATTGGCTACAGGCCTCGGCCAAGGCGGGATTCGTCGGCGGCATTGCCGATTGGTTCGCGATCACAGCGCTGTTCCGCCATCCGCTGGGAGTTCCAATTCCGCACACTGCCATCATCCCCAAGCAAAAGGAGCGGCTGGGCCGGGCGCTTGGGCGGTTTGTGGCGGGCCACGTGTTCACCGAGGCGGAAATCGGCAAGCTGCTGGTGCGGCTCGATTTGCCCGGCATCGTACGGGATTTCCTCACCGATCCGACCTCCACGCGCCCCGCCGCCGAGGGGCTGGCGGCTTTGCTGCCGCGCCTGCTCGCGTCCATCGAGGATGGCCGCGCCCGCCGCGTCGCCGCCCGCATCATCCCGCGCATTCTGGGTGGTGAGGCCGCTGGCCGGGTTGTTGGGCGGGCGTTGCGGGGATTGATGGAGGGGGGGCGGCATCAGGAGGTGTTCGGCTTCATCCTCACCGAAATGCGCAGTGTGCTGTCCGACCGCGAAGAGGCGATGCGGGCGGCGATTGCCGAGCGGGTGCGCGAACAGGGCGGCCGTTTGGTCGGCTGGGCGGTGGGGGCATCGGTGGCCAAGCGGGCGGTGGCGATGATCAATGCCGAGCTTGCCAAGATGGAAGAGCAGGACAGCGATATGCGCGAGGCGTTCGACGAATGGCTGCGCCGCGAGATCGCCCGCATTGAGGACGAGCCGGAACGTGCCGCCGAGATTGGCCTCGCGCTGCGTCGGGTGCTCACGCATGAGACGATCCAGGCCTGGATCGGCGATGTTTGGTCGCGGATGCGGATCGCGATGGAGGCCGATGCGGGCAAGCCGAACGGGCGGACGGTGGTGATCTTCCAGGGCGCACTCGCCAATTTCGGCACCATGCTGGCCGAGGATGACGGGGCAAGGTTGCGGTTGCAGAAAGCGGTGCAGGGCGTTCTGGTGCCACTGATGCCGAATGCGCGCGGCCAGATTGAGACCTTCGTGGCCGAGGTGATCGGGGCGTGGGACACGCGCACATTGGTGGATCGTCTGGAACTTCGGATTGGCGCTGATCTGCAATATGTGCGGATCAACGGCACGCTGGTCGGATTTCTGGTCGGCGGTCTGGTGTGGGCGGCGTTGCGTGCCATGTTTGGAGAGGTGAGTTTTTAGAGCGTGATGCTTTTTGGCCTGAACCAACATCACGCCGTCATTGCAAGCGGAGCGCAGCAATGACGGGTGGGTGTGGTCACGTGGGAGATTAAAACGATGCGGCTTTCGGTTCTTGATCAATCCACCGTTGTCACCGGGCGCGGGGCCGACACATCGATCCGTGAATCGATTGAACTCGCCAAGCATTGCGAGGCTTTGGGCTATCATCGCTACTGGTGCGCCGAGCACCACAATTCGGCGAGCCAGGCGGGCACCGCGCCGGAGATTCTGATCTCGGCGATTGCCGCGACCACCAGCCGCATCCGGGTTGGCAGTGCGGGCGTGATGCTGCCGCATTATTCGGCTCTGAAAGTGGCCGAGCAGTTCCGCGTGCTGGAGGCCATCGCACCCGGCCGGATCGATCTCGGGCTCGGTCGTGCGCCGGGCTCAGACGGGCTGACGGCGCATGCGCTCAATCCGAACGCGGCCAAGGCGGCGGATTTGTTCCCGGCCTCGGTGCGCGATCTGCTGGCTTGGGTGTCGGGCGAGACGTTGCCGGAGGGGCATCCGTTCCGGTCGATCACCGCCAATCCGGCGGGGCCAACTGTGCCGGAACCCTGGATTTTGGGCAGTTCGGATTACGGAGCCCAGGTCGCCGCGCATTTCGGGCTGCCTTACTGTTTTGCGCATTTCATCACCGACGGCGCGGGCTGCGCCGAGGCGCTGGATATTTATCGCAGCCTCTACAAGCCGTCGCCGCGCTTCCCCACGCCGTTGGCCGCAATCACCGTTTGGGCGATGTGCGCGGAGAGCGAGGAAGAGGCCGAGCGGCAGATCCTATCGCGCGGGGTTTGGCGGCTGGGGCGGGATCGCGGGATTTACAGCCCGCTGCCATCCCCCGAAGAGGCTGCGGCAATGCCGATCTCCGAGATGGAGGCGATGAAGCTGGAGCGGATCAAGGCGCGGGCGCTGTACGGCACCAAGGCCAAGCTTGGCGCGCAGCTGCGTCAGCTTGCCGCTGAGATGCAGGTCGATGAGATTGCGGTGTTGACCACGATGCACGATCCGGCGGCGCGGCGGCGGAGTTACGCGTTGTTGGCGGAGGAGTTCGGGCTAACGGAACGGTGGGAAGCCGCCTGAGCGGCCTGCCTGCCACATGCGGTAGCGCAGAATTCCATACCCGATCAACCCGGCCCCGATGGCGATGGGGATCAGCGTCAGCGCCAGCCAGAACGCGATTGCGGCCAGCACGCCAGCCCCCGCGAGGGCGGCGATCACGATGGTCCATTTCAGCACGGAGTTGCCGATCGGCGCGCCGGGCGGGGAGATGAATTCCCCATTCGGCGTCATGTCGATCTGGATGCTGACGTTCTTGCTGTGTGTCTCAACCATGACGCAGATCTGAGCCTTTCAAGCGGCGAATTCAATCGCCCACCGATTAACCTTCGGTCATTTCGGCCTCGCCGAGACGATGCACCAGCAGGGTCATCCCATCGACATTCTCGACCTTGAGCATCGTGCCAGGATCGACCGTGCCGCCCCCCTCCAGACGCGCTGGCCAGTCACTGTCGCCAACCCGCACGCGGCCCTCACTGCCGGTGAAGACCAATGCCGTGGCGCGGCGTCCGATCAGGCCGGAGCCCTGTTGATTGACCTCGGTCTTGGCGGCTGGCTTGCGGCGGCGGACGGCGGTCAGCACCGAGAACAACGCCAGACCACCGAAATCGAACACCTGCCCGCCAAGGCCCATCGGGATCACCAATTGCAACAGCCCGGTGCCGAACGCGGCCAGACCGAGCCAGAGCAGATACATGCCGGGCAGCACCAACTCGGCCACACCAAGCCCCACCCCCGCCAGCATCCAAGCGAGACCGGGTTGATCGAAAATCCCCATTATCAGCCTCCCGTTGACGGCACGCTGGAGGCCATCGGCATCGGATGCGCCGAGCTGGCCGCCTCACCCGATTTGAGCAGTGTCAACGCCTGCGCGATGCCGCCGGCAAGGGCGGATGCTTCCATCGGGACGACGATCATCTTGCTGTTGGGGGAATTGGCAAGGGCTTTGAAGGCTTCGACATAGCGATCGGCGATGAAGTAGCGCAAAGCCGGTTCACCACCATTGGCCGCCGCCTGGGCGACCATCGTTGTTGCCTTCGCTTCTGCGGCGGCGAGACGCTCACGGGCCTCGGCGTCACGATTGGCGGCTTCTTGTCGGCCTTCGGCGGCGAGGATGAGGCTCTGTTTGTTGCCCTCGGCCCGCTTGATCGACGCCTCGCGCTCGCCTTCGGCCTTGGCGACCGTGGCCCTGCGCTCGCGCTCGGCGGTCATTTGCAGGTTCATCGCCTTGATCAGGTTTTCCGGCGGCTCGATCTTGCGGATCTCGACGCGGCTGACCTTCACACCCCACGGATGCGTGGCTCCGTCGAGGATGGTGAGAAGTTGGGTGTTGATCCGGTCGCGCGAGGCGAGTGCTGCATCGAGCTGCAATTCGCCGATCACCGCACGGATATTGGTCATCGCCAAAGTGGTCAGCGCCTGCCCCAGATTCTGCACCTGATAGGCCGCCTTCTCTGCCTCCAGCACACGGAAATAGATCACGCCGTCGGCGGAGACGGTGGCGTTGTCCGAGGTGATGACGGTCTGCTCGGGAATATCGAGCACTTGCTCCTGGACGTTGAGCTTGTGGCCGATGCGGTCGATGAACGGGATGAGGAAATTCAGCCCCGGTTGCAGCGAGCGCGTGTAGGCCCCGAAGCGTTCGACGGTCCAGACATTGCCCTGTGGCACGGTCTTGGCCCCGGCGGAGATGGTCATCACCACCAGGACGGCGATGAAAATCCAAAGGATTGTGAACGGGTGGTCGGCCAGCATTTGATCTCTCCCAGTCCGGACCGTCTTGCGGTGCCGCGCGATCAGCCTAGCATGGCGGCCAACAATTCGGAGGAAATCTCGATGATCACTGGTGCCAAAACCCATCTGCCGGTGGACCTGTCCGGCCTGCGCGTTGCGATCACCGGGGCGGCCGGCGGCATTGGCCGGGTGATGGCGGACAGCTATGCCGCCTGCGGCGCGCATGTGTTCATCTCGGATGTCGATCACGCGGCTCTCGCCGAATGTCCCCACAAGGGCATCTATGCCGATGCGGGCGATGTGACCTCGATGGAGGGCTTCGTCGATCAGGCGGTGGCGGAGCTCGGCGGGTTGGATGTGATGGTCAACAATGCGGGCATCGCCGGGCCGACCAAGCGGGTTGAGGAGTGCACGCCGGAAGAGGTGGAGGAGACGTTGCGGGTTGATCTCGCCTCGATGTTCCACACGGCCCGTCGGGCGATTCCTGCGCTGCGGGCGGCAGGTGGTGGGTCGATCATCAATCTGTCTTCGGCGGCGGGCCGCTTCGGGTTTCAGTTGCGCTCACCTTATGCGGCGGCGAAATGGGGGGTGATCGGGTTCACCAAGACGCTCGCGATTGAGCTTGGGCCGGACAGCATTCGGGTGAATGCGATTTTGCCCGGTTTGGTGGATGGTCCGCGTATCCGGCGGGTGATCGCGGCCA
>CAITEF010000101.1 GCA_903891315.1 uncultured Rhodospirillales bacterium
CGCTTGCCGACGTCCAGGCCGCAGCCCGCCGGATCGAGGGCCGCGTTCTGCGCACCCCGTTCCTCTTCTCCGATAGCGTCTCACGCGCAACGGGTGCACAGGTCTATCTCAAGCTCGACAACCTCCAGGCCACCGGCGCGTTCAAGGAGCGTGGGGCGGCCAATCGGCTGTCGATGCTCACCCCGGAAGAGGCCCGCCGCGGCGTTGTCGCGATGTCGGCGGGCAATCATGCGCAGGCGGTCGCCCGCCACGCCAAACTGCTCGGCATCAACGCGACCATCGTGATGCCCAAGCACACCCCGGTCACCAAGGTCACCCGTACCGCCGGATGGGGTGCCCGCGTGGTGTTGCATGGCGAGATGTTGGCCGATGCGGCATCGCATGCGCATCACCTCGCCGAGACCGAAGGTCTGGTATTCATCCATCCCTATGACGATCCTGGTGTGATGGCCGGCCAGGGCACGATGGCGCTGGAAATGCTCGAAGACGTGCCCGATCTCGACGCTCTGGTGATCCCAGTCGGCGGCGGCGGGCTGATCGCCGGATGTGCTGTGGCCGCTGGCGCGATCAAGCCTGGCATCGAAGTGATCGGCGTCGAAGTCGCTGCCTATGCTGCCCTCGCCCAACGCCTCGCCGGTATGCCGGTTTCCGTGGGTGGCCCCACGATCGCCGAGGGCATCGCGGTGCGCGATATCGGCGTGGCACCGCTCGCGGTGGTGCGCGCGCATGTGCATGACGTGATCGTAGTGCCGGAGCGAGCAGTAGAGGAAGCCATCGCCCTGCTCGCCGAGGGGGCCAAGACCGTCGCCGAGGGCGCGGGGGCGGCCGGGGTGGCCGCACTTCTGGCATTCCCGGAACGCTTCGCTGGCAAAAAGATCGGCATCCCGATCTGCGGCGGCAATATCGATGCCCGCATCCTGGCCAATGTGATGCTGCGCAATCTGTTGCGCGATGGCCGTCTGCTGCGCCTGGTGCTTGAAATCCCGGATCGTCCGGGCGTGTTGGCCGATATTTCCGGCAAAATCGGCGGGCATGGTGGCAACATCATCGAGGTCTCGCATCAGCGGCTGTTCGCCTCACCCAGCGTGCAAAGTGCCGAGCTGGAAGTTATGTTCGAGGCACGCGACTCGGCACATGGTGCTGAGATCGTGCACCTGCTCGAAGAGAGCTACACGGTGCGCCGCATCTGATCGCGGTCGCGCCCGACAGGAGAGACCGGGGCGTGGGGCGGCGGATTTGGATTGACGTGACGGGGCTGCGTCCGGGCAGCGATGCGGGGCTGTATGGCCTGCATCTGGCCGAGGCCTTGGCGTGCGCTGGTCAGCCCGTTCAGCCCTGTCTGCGGGCTCCGGGCCTGATCGCACTCAGCCTGAACAATCTGCGCGCGGCGATGACGGTCGCGCCGCTTGAGCTCACTCAGGCCGAACTTTTCCGCCCAGCACCGCCACGCGAGACGCCGCTGCAGAGCGAGGACAGCGCCGATCTGCCCGCTGCCGGTGATCTGGTAATTTTCCTCTCACTGCGTGGCGATGGCAGCCGGATGGCGCAGAACGGGGCGATGCTGGTGCTGCTCGCCACCAATGTCACCACACTCTCCAGGCCGGAATGGCGGTGGCCGCGCGAGGTGGATGAGGCGGCGATCTTCCTGCGCGACACCGCGCCGCATATCGCTTTTGGCATCGCGCAAGCCGAGGAGTCCGCGGGCGTCTTGCGCCGGGCCGGAATCAGCGTGCACCGCACGATGCGCGGGGCGGCCGATGGCGGCACCCCGGTTCCGAACCCGTCACATCCGCGCCCGTTCATCTTCGCCTCCGGCGAGATCGGCGAGGCCGGGCAGACGCGTCAACTGCTGCCGGTCTGGCGGCGGCTGCTGGAGACGATGCCGGAGGGCGCGGTGCCCGACCTGATCATCGCAGGCCCAATTGGCCCGCAGGCAGCGGACGTGCTGGAGCAATTGTGGAATTGCCGCTTCATTGAGGGGCGGGCGCGGGTGATCCTCTTCCCCTCGCCAGCCCAGATCGCCGGCTTCGCGCGGGATTGTGTGTTCGCGATCTCGATGTCGCCCGGCACAGGTTGGGGGCGCGGCACGCTGAATGCGCAATGCATGGGGGCACCCTGTCTGTCGGCCTTCCACTCCTATGGCGCGGTGCCGTTCGACCCGGAGAACCCTGCCGCCGTCGCCGCCCGCATTCGGGCCTGGCTGGTTGACCCTCCGGTGAAGCCGCCTTTGTTCAACCGCACCTGGGACGATGCCGCCCGCGACCTGCTGCGGATTCTGCCCGCATGACCCGCAACCGCCTGCTCATCGCCGTCTCGCCCGCCGCCGTTGAGAGCGAATGGCGCAGCGTGGTTGGTGCACTGGCAGGGGCCATCGAGGCGCTGGGTCAGGCCGATATGCTGGCGATCCGCACCGGCTCGTCGGGCTGGGTGCGTCCGGCTGATCGCGCGCCGGTGACGGCTCCGGAATATGGCGACACCATTCTGGTCGCCGGGTGCGGGGCCGATGACGCGACACAGATCGGGCTGCTGGAAGCCGCCCGGATCGCGGGTGCGCGGGTGGCGGTTTATGTGCATGATCTGACGCCGCTGCGTCGGCCAGAATGGTTCGCGCCTGATCACACCGCGCGGTTCGGGCATTGGCTGCAGACTGTGCTGTCGCTGGCGCAATTGGTCATCATTCCCTCCTCGGCGACTGGACGTGATCTCGACGCGTTCCGGCGGCGGCACAACATCGCCGATCATGGTACCCGGAAATTGCGTCTGGGCGACGGTGTGCTGCCATCGTCCTCCGATCCATCGCCCATTCAGGGGCCTTATGTGCTGCTCGCTGCCCCGTTCGATCAGCGGACCGGGCATGGTGTGGTGCTCTCGGCCTGGCGCAGGCTTGGGGCACGGTTCGCGCCGGGCACGTTGCCGCGATTGGTGCTGGCCGGTGGCGAGGGCCATCTGTGTGGCGAGTTGCGCGAGCGTCTGGCGCGCGGGCTGCCGGATGTCACGGCGCAGTTCGGTCCCAGCCCGGCCGAGTTGGCAGCACTGTTCGCGGGCTGCCTGTTCACCATTCTGCCCGCGCCGGTGGAGGGATGGGGGCTGCCGGTGACGGAGAGCTTCGCGCTCGGCAAGCCGGTGTTCGCGGCCAATTCTGGTGGTTTGCCGGAAGCGGGCCAGCGTCTGGCACGGTATTTCGACCCGCTCGACCCGGATGATCTGGCACGGAATGTCGAGCGCGCGCTGCGTGATCAGGGCGATTTGAGCCGTTGGCAGGCCGAGATCGCGCGCGGGCATCAGAAGCGTGGCTGGATGGATGCGGCGATGGAATTGCTCGGGCTGATCGCAGCCCTTGCGTGATTTGAGCCTGCGGCCAAAACTGGCGTCATGAGCCAGAACCTGACCATCGACACCGACCGCCTTTGGGCAAGCATCATCGAGACCGCGAAATTCGGCGGCACCGCCAAGGGCGGCATAAGGCGCCTAGCGCTGTCGGCGGAGGACGCACAGGTGCGCGATTGGTTCAGTGCCGCCTGCGAGGCGGTGGGCTGCACGGTGACATCGGATGCGATGGGCTCGATGTTCGCCCGCCGTCCGGGCCGCAATCCCAATATGCCGCCAATTGCCATCGGCAGCCATCTCGACACCCAACCGACGGGCGGCAAGTTTGATGGCGTGATCGGCGTGCTGGCGGGCCTCGAAATTCTGCGCCGTCTGCACGAGGCCGGGATCGAGACCGAGGCACCGATTGAGGTGATCAACTGGACCAACGAGGAAGGTGCGCGCTATGCGCCCGCGATGCTGGCATCGGGCGTGTTCGCCGGTGTGTTCAGCCTGGATTACGGCCATTCCCGCACCGATCGCGACGGTGTTCGCTTTGATACGGCGATGGACGGGATCGGCGCGCGCGGGACGGCCCCGCTGGGCCACAAGCTTTCCGCCCATTTCGAGTTGCATATCGAGCAAGGCCCGATCCTGGAGGAAGAAGGCAAGGCCATCGGCGTGGTGCGCGGCGTGCAGTCGATCCGCTGGTATGAAGCGACACTCTCCGGCTCCGACGGTCATGCGGGGGCGACGCCGATGCGGCTGCGCAAAGATGCCCTCCTTGGCACGGCCCGGGTGATCGAGGCGGTCAATCGGGTGGCGCGGGCCTATGCGCCGGATGCGGTGGGCACGGTGGGGCTGATCGAGAGCAAGCCCAACAGCCGCAACGTGGTCCCCGGCGAGGTGTTCTTCTCCATCGATCTGCGTCATCCGGAGGACGCGACGCTCGCCGAGATGGATGTGATGCTGCGCGACGCAATCACCGAGATCGCGGCGGCGGATGGGTTGGGGCTGGTGCTGGAGGAGACGTGGAATGCGCCTGCGGTGCATTTCGATGCACAGTGTCGGGCGCGCATCGCGGCGGCGGCGGATGCGTTCGGCTATGGCCATCGCGAGATCGTCTCCGGGGCCGGACATGACAGCGCCTATATCAACCGCGTGGCTCCCACAGCGATGATCTTCGTGCCCTGCGCGGGCGGGCTCAGCCACAACGAGGCGGAGAGTGCGACGCAGGCGGATGTGGCGGCGGGGGCGAATGTGTTGCTGCACGCGGTGTTGGCGACAGATCGGGCGTTGGCGGAGGCCAATTCGTAGCCCGCATCAGCAGCGCAATGGGGGACTGCCGATGATCCCGCATTGCGCTGCGCTTATGCGGGCTACGTTTCTTCGCGCTCCAACAATGTCCCGGCCAGCAGAAACAGATCGATCACAAAGGCCAACCTTGGCGCTTCCAGAACAGCGTCGAACAGCGCGCTGACCAGCAAGGCCGCGACGACGGCGGCGACACCGGCAGCGATCCCGGCCTCACCCCGCAGCAGCGCCCGCAGGCTGCCGACCGATGCCGCGAGAATCAGACCGAGCCAGGAGACCAGCCCGAACAGGCCGGTCTCAAACAAGGTCATCAGGAACTGGTCCTTCATCCGCCAGACCAGATGATTGTCGTCGGTGAAGGACCAGCGGTCGGTGCCCGCGCTGAAATCGCCATTGGCGAGCAATCCCTCGCCGCGTACGCGGTTGAGGTGAATATCCGCCAGATCAATCACTGCCCCAGCGGCTGTTGTGAGGCTCAACTCCAGCGGACGATCCGAATGCGGCGGGACCACCAGAGTCGCCACACCGTCCTCCCATGCACCCAGACGCTTGGCGGTGAATCCGACCGTGGCGCAGTCCATCGAATAGAGGAGCAGCTTCTCGCACAGAATCACTCCGACCGAACCCGCCACGGACACAGCGGGCAAGGCGGAAGGGTCCGGCGCGTGGACGCGATAGCGCAGAGACAGCGATAACGTCTCACCCGGTGCGACGCCGTCCACCCGATGGCCGAAGTAAAGCGGCGTGCGCGAGACCAGTTCAAGGACAGGCATCGCGCCGTCCAGCAAGCGATAATAGGAAGGCCCGCTATTCGCCTTGCCCGCGTCGGCGGCCGATTGCGCGGAGATGCGCGGGAAAGAGCCGAGGCCATCGCCCAATATCCAACCCAGCGGCCCGCCCTGATGCAATGCCAGCCCGCTGTGCCAATTGCCCTCACGGGTTTCCAGATCGCCCGCCACCGTCTCGAAGCGCCCTGACATCAGCGGCGTGTCGAGGGCAGCGAGACCGACCAATCCCGCGACAAACACAGTCGCCGCCAGTGGCAACAAACGACGGGGATCAAGGCCAGGCCTGAAGGCGGAGATCAAGGTCGCCACCGAGGCTGTCACCGCAGCCACAAATCCTGCAGCATAGGCGGCGCGGGCATAGGTGACAGCGAGCGCGTAGAGCACCGGGATGAGCACCAACAGCATCCACCAGCGCAATCGCGTGCTGAACCCGGCCACGACGCAGCCCAGTACGAGAGCCAAAGCCGCACCAATATGTCCGCCGCCGACATGCATCGAGGAGAATGTGCCAACGACACGGTAATCCTCGGAAAAATTGAACAGCCCGACGAACACCGAGCGCTCAGCAGCGACCGAGACCGCAATCCCGCAGCCGAGCAATGCGGCACCGCCGAGCAGCAGATCGAGCCGATCCCGGCGGCGGCCCGCGAGGAAAGGCATCAGCGCCATCGCCTCGAACCACGGCTTGGCCAAACGGAGCCCGTTTTCCGCGGTGAGATAAACCAGGTCAGCCCCACCCGGTGGGGACGCTTGGGTGCAGCCAATCCCAACGGAAATCAGCGTGGACAGGCTCACACCCAGCACGGCAGTTGTGCCGAGCTGGGACAGTCGCGGCAGAATTGGGGTTTGGCGCAGCAGCAGAACAATGATCGTCACCAGCCAGATCATGTCCGGCTCGCCAAACAGCATCCAGCCCGACCAGGGGGTGAGATCGATGAGCGGGAAACTCGCCGGCAACAGCACCAACCAAGCCTGCGGTCGCCAAGCGAGGATTGCGGCGTAGACACAAAGCCCCAAAAACAGCGGCGGCAAAGTGAGTGGCCAAGTCCAGAGCAACATGACCAGCGGGAGCAGTAACGCCACGGCGATTGATTGTCGGAGCGAGAACGTCATTGCACAGCATTCTCCCGCGCCAAATTGCGCAGTATCGCCCATGCATGCGGCATCAGCACCAGAGCGCCCCAGGCAGCGGCCGCGGCAATCGCCGCGTTGTTGAAATCGGGCTTGAGATCGGGATGAAACCAGCGACCAATCTCGACAGCGAGGGAGAGCCAGAACCCGATCATCATCGCCGCGATCTGCCGACCGAGCCCGATCCTCCCGGCACCGTAACCACTCTCCCGAGCTTTTGCCCAGAGCATCACTCCAATCGGCGCGTACATGACCACATGCACCGCGAAACTGCGCGTCGCCTGCGCCTTGGAGACGATGTAATGTGTCCAGAGCGGCCAGAAGAACCGCTCGTCAATCGCATCCCATGCCTGATCCCAGCTGCGCCAATGGGTGATGAACAGATCGTTCACCGCCATCAGCGCCAAGACATAGAGCGGCCAAAGTACCAGCCACCCCAGCATCGGGCGCATCCGTGCAAGCCGGTCCAGTGTGACCGAGCGGATCACCAATGTCCCGATCAAGCAGCCTGCGGTGCGGCTGAACAGCGTCCAGATCGTCGGCTGCGCGCTCAGGATCAGCAGTGAGACGCACCAAACAGCGAGCACGAGGCCAGCCTGGAGCGGAAACAACGCCGCCAGATCGCTCCGCCAGCCCTCGCGGCGCGCGATCAACCAAGTTGCCACGCCGACCGGCGCGTAGAGAAGCCCTCCGGCGACGAAGAGCACCAGCCGCAGCCACGTCGCGCGGTCGCCATTCGGCAGGCCAAACAGGCTTTGTGATAGCGTCTCCAACCGCTCCTTCAGATCGCCGGGCGACAAGGCGATGTCGTAAGGTGAGAGCGTGAAGGTCACCACCAAGATGCTGGCCAGGATCGCCAGCACCAGCAACGCCTCGCTGTCCGGGCGTTCGAGACGGCGCAGTGCGCGGTCCATCGTGCCGAGACCGAACACCACCGCGCCCACGCCGAGAATCACACCGAGCGACTGCGCGGTGATGTAGTTCAGCGTCACAGTGCGGGGAAACCAGAGCTGGAAGTATTTCACCACCAGCACGTAGATCAGGCACAGGAACAGCGCCAAGCCGCCCATCATTGCGCGCAACAGCAGCGGGCGGTTCACCCGCATCGCCATCGCCAGCAGAAAGCCAAGTGGCACCAGGGCGACCAGATTGCCCATCCAGTCCGCCCGCTGGTCGGACCCGTTTTGGACATATCCGGCCAGGATCACGCCGATGAACCGCATCCATTGGTTCCACGGATCGGCTGGCGTGTATTGGAACACGTTGGGGCCAATGGCGACGCTCGAATAGAACAGCAACAGCGCATACAGCGCGGCGAGAACGGCGCAACGGAACCGGGATGGCAACAGATCGGAGGTCATGCCCTCGGTTTAATGCAGCTTCACGCTCGGCGTCACCCGGGTTGAGAAGATTCCGGTCAGCGAGCGCCAGAATGTCGGCACGTGGCCGTGCAGCGCCGAGAGATGCATCTTGTAGAGCGAGCGATACATCAGCCGGGCGAAATAGCCCTCGATGAACAAGCTCTTGCCCACGATGAAGCCCATCAGGCTTCCCACCGTGCTGTATTTGCCCAAAGAGACCAGCGAGCCGAAATCGCGGTAGATGAAGGGTGTCAATGGCTTGCCGTGCAGGCGGGCCTCGATCTGCGCGATCATGTGCGACGCCATCTGGTGCGCTGCCTGGGCACGTGGCGGCACCGGTTGTGGGAAGCCGGGGCGTGGGCAGGAGCAGCAATCGCCCATGGCGAAAATGTTCTCGTCCAATGTGGTCTGCAGCGTCTCCCGGACGATGAGCTGATTGCTCCGCGTCACCTCCAGCCCGTCGAGACGGCCCAGCACATCTGGCCCCTTCACGCCCGCCGCCCAGACGACGAGTTCGGCCGGGATGAAATCGCCGTCCTTGAGCATGACCCCATCAGCGCGCACTTCGGAGACTGGAACGCCGGTGCGGATCTGCACGCCGAGTTGGACGAGCAGCGCCCCGGTGGCCGCGGAAATCTTCTCGGGCAGCGCGGGCAGGATGCGCGGAGCAGCTTCGACGAGAATGATCTGGATATCCTGTTCCGGCTTGATCCGGTCGAGCCCGAAGGCCACGACGGCGCGCACCGTGCGATGGAGTTCGGCGGCGAGTTCGGTGCCGGTCGCCCCGGCGCCGATAATCGCGACATGCAATTGGCCGGGGCGGACCGGTTCCGGCTGGGTGTTCGCACGCAGGCAGGCGTTGATGAGTTTGCGGTTGAACCGGCTGGCCTGATCGGCGGTCTCCAGCGGCACCGCGAATTGCGCAGCACCCGGCGTGCCAAAATCGTTGGTCACACTGCCGATGGACAGGACCAGCGTGTCATACGGGATTGAGCGCGCTGGCGTGACCTCGCGGCCCTCATCGTCGAAGGTCGCACCGATGCGAATTTCCTTCGCGGCGCGATCAAGACCGGTCAGTTCGCCATAGCGATACGTGAAATGGTGCCAATGCGCCTGCGCCATGTAGTTCAGCTCGTGCTCGGCGCGATCAAGGCTGCCAGCGGCCACGGAATGAAGCAGCGGCTTCCAGATATGGGTGCGCGAGCGCTCAACCAGCGTGATCTCGGCCTGACCGGTGCGTCCCAGTGAGTCACCGAGTTGCGTGACCAGCTCAAGCCCCGCGGCACCGCCGCCCACGACAACGATGCGATGCCGTATCTTCTGACCGGCGGATGAATTTGCGATGTCATTCACTGGTTTTGTCCTGCCGCAAGGTAAACCCACACGCTCTCATAACATGCTGCGTCACCAGCCGCTCCAAGATAGCTCATATTGGGACCATCGACGAAAAAGCCACGATTTCACAGATATGGAGTTTCAAAATGCCAGAGAACGGCGAACTCTCGGAATGGATTGAAAACCGCGTCTTCAACAGCATCGCGATTGGCGAGACCGCTTCGGTGCAGCGCACCCTGACCGAGGACGACATCGCGCTGTTCGCCATTGTCTCGGGCGACGTCAATCCAGCTCATCTCGACCCGGAATACGCCGCCACCGACCTGTTTCACCGGATCATCGCGCACGGCATGTGGGGCGGCGGGCTGATCTCGGCGGTGTTGGGGACCAAGCTGCCGGGGCCAGGCACGATCTATCTGTCGCAAGATCTGCATTTCCATGCCCCTGTCGGCATTGGCGACACGATCACCGCCACCGTCACAGTCCACGAAAAGAATGCCGAAAAACGCAGTGTGACGCTGGATTGCGTGTGCTCCAATCAGGCCGGCAAGCAGGTGATCACCGGCTCGGCCTTGGTCAAGGCACCAGACGCGCCGCAGCGGTTGCGCAGATTGACCCTGCCGGACGTGCGATTGCAACGACATGCCCGTTTCCTGCCGATCATCGAACGGGCGCGCGCGCTCTCGCCAGTCGCCATCGCGGTGGCGCATCCCTGCGATCCGGTGACCATCGGCGCGGTGAGCGAACTGGTCTCGCTCGGCATGGCGACACCGATCCTGGTCGGCCCACGCGCGAAGATTGAAGCCGCAGCGGCGGCGATTGGGTTTGATCTGTCGGCGTCCCGGATCGTCGATGCCCCCCACAGCCACGCCGCCGCCGCCGAAGCCGTCGCCCTGGTGCGACGTGGCGAGGCGGAATTGCTGATGAAGGGCTCGTTGCACACTGACGAATTGATGCATGAGATCGTCGCAACCGCGACCGGGCTGCGTACCGCGCGGCGGCTGAGCCATGTCTACGCGATGGACGTGCCGAGTTATGACCGGCTGCTGTTGGTCACGGACGCTGCGATCAACATCGCCCCCGATCTGGAGGAGAAGGCCGACATTGTGCGCAACGCCATCGACGTTGCCCACGTGCTCGGCGTCGCGATGCCGCGGGTGGCGGTGCTTTCGGCGGTGGAGACGGTCAATCCGGCGCTGCGCTCCTCGGTTGAGGCTGCGGCGTTGAGCAAAATGGCGGCGCGCGGCCAGATCATGGGCGGCATCGTCGATGGTCCGCTCGCCTTCGACAACGCCGTCAGCCTGGAGGCGGCGGTCCAGAAGGGCATCATCTCCGATGTGGCAGGGATGGCCGATATTCTGGTGGTGCCTGATCTGGAGACCGGCAACATGGTCGCCAAACAGCTCTCGTTTCTCGCTGGTGCGGACGCCGCTGGCGTGGTGGTCGGAGCGAAGGTACCGGTGATCCTGACCAGTCGTGCCGACAGCCAACGCAGCCGGATCGCCTCGTTTGCGGTGGCTCGGCTGATGGCCGAGGCCGCAAGACAGAAACTCAGCGCCAAAGACAATGGGGATTGACGCCGATCAAGGAAACCCCGCCCAATCCCACTATCGTGGCGCAAATGGTGCGCGCGCCGCAACGGGGATGACCCGTGGAAACAGGAGGATTTCATGCAGGCACAAGACATTATGTCGCGCAACGTGCTAACAGTGGTGCCGTCAACCCGAATAGACGTTGCAATCGAATTGATGTTGCAGCGTAAGGTCAGCGGGCTGCCGGTGCTCAATGCAGATGGCCAGATGGTGGGTATCATCAGCGAGGGTGACCTGCTGCGCCGCTACGAAACCGGAACGGGGGATCGCCATCGCTCCAAGCTGCTCAGCTTCCTCGTCGGCCCCGGCCAGGAAGCCGAGGAATTCGTGCACACCCATAGCCGCGATGTCGCCGATCTGATGACCACCGAGGTGGCGGTGGTGAGCGAGACCGCAGCGCTGGAGGAAGTTGTCTCGATGATGGAACAGCGCCGGGTGCGCCGCGTTCCGGTGATGCGTGGCGACAAGCTGGTGGGAATCGTCACGCGCAGCGACTTGCTGCGCGCACTCGCGCTCAAACTTGATGGCGAGAAGGCAACGGACAAAAGCGATGCTGAAATTGAGAAGACGCTGATCGACAGCCTTGCCGACTCAAGCTGGAGTGCGGCCTCCAATGTCGGCGTCACCGTCAAGGATGGCGTCGTGACACTGAATGGCTTCGTCTACGACGAACGCGCGCGCGCGGCCTTGCGGGTGGCAGCCGAGAACACGCCGGGTGTCAAAGGCGTGGAGGATCAACTGGTCTGGATCGACCTCACCACCGGTATGACGGTGATGGGGTAAAGCCAGACATCACACGAAAGCGGCGTGGCTGTCCTCACCGGTGGCCACGCCGAGGAGCCAATGTGGATCGATGATCTCAACCTCGTCACGGGACGGCAGCGATATCTTCCCCTCAGATTTGAAGCGGGTAAGGGTCCGGCTGACGGTCTCGATGGTCAGGCCAAGATAATCCGCGATCTCGGCGCGCGTCATCGGCAGGGCGACGCGCTCGGAGCGCTTGCCGCAACCGACCGTTTCGGTGTGTCGACTGGCCAGAAAACTCGCCACTCGCTCGCGCGCGGTCTTGCGGCCGAGCAGCAACATCTGCTCCTGGGCGGCAACGAGTTCGTTGCAGGCGGTCTCCAGCAGACGCTTTTCCAGCAGCGGGAAATCGTCAAGCAGGGCACGCAGCTTCGGGCGCGAGAAGCGGCAGAGATCGACAGTCTCAATGGCTTCGGCGGTGAACGCATAGGTGTCCGACACCGCGAGGCCGAGAAAATGCCCCGACCCGGCAAAGCCGGTGATCTGTTGGCGACCGTCGGGCAGCATCTTGTAGAGCTTGGCGGTGCCGGTGGTGATGTTGAAGAAATCCACCGCCGCCTCGCCTTCTTCGATGAAGACCTGACCCTTTTCAATTCGCTTTGGCACTGCCACGGCGGCAAGACGATCCAGATCCCGTTCACTGATTGCGTTACAAACGCTTCGACCACGCGCACCGCATTCAATGCAATGCGCCGTCGCTGCAGATTTGGCGACCACAACGGGTCGCGCTCCAAGAGTGTTCATCCACCCTCCCCGGCGGGTCACGGCAAATTGCCCTCACACAGGCAGTGTAGGCACAACGCGCCGCGAAAACTGCATAAAAATTATGCCGGGCTGGGCTTCCTTGATCCAGGTCAAAAAATGCCTTACGGGAATCGTTATGATGCCGGACCATGACCGCTGTGACTGACCTGCCCGATCTGGTTGTGGAACCACTTAACCGCGCGGAAATGCGCGTTCTTTTTCCATTGGTGCAGATGGCCGAGCCCGATCTCGACCTCGCGCGTTGGCTGACCTATGCCACCAAACTATCTCGCAGGCGTGACGGCAGGGCTGGTATACTTGTCGCTCGCCGCGTCGTCCGCCGCTTCCCGTGCGGCGTGGTCTGCTTCCGGCAATACGAGGATCTGCGCTTCGGCACGGTGCTGATGGCCGAGCATATGGTGGCGGTCGACCCGATCGATCCGCAATCAGTGCTGCTCGCCTTGGCCGAGCAACTCGACGTCACCGCGCGCGCGCTTGGTTGCACGGCGGTGCGGGTGCTGATCCCGGATGCGAAGGCCACGGTGGAACTGCGCCGCGTTGGGCATGAGGGCGAAGGCGCCGTGATGATCCGCGCGCTGCCACCGATGGTGAGCGAACCCAAACGCCCGCCGCGCAAAACGGCTCAGCTGCCGCGATAGGTCGAATAGCCGCCCGGACTGACCAGCAGAGGCACGTGGTAATGCGACTCTGGGTCGGTGATGCGGAAGCGGATCGGCACCAGGCCCAAGAATTCCGGCGTCTCGGCACCGCGTGCCTCGAAATAGGTGTCGACCTCGAAGCGCAGTTCATAGACCCCGATGCGCATCTGGCCCTGCGGCAGGATCGGTGCGTTGGTGCGGCCGTCATGGTTGGTGACGAATTTGCCGTAGGTGCGCTCGCCCGCCTCGCCGAGTTCGACGAGTTCGAGCGTCATCCCGGCGGCGGGGCGGCCGATGGAGACGTCAAGCACATGGGTGGAAAGCCAGCCGGAGAGCGGCTTGCTGCCGGGGCCTTCGACCAGACTGGCCAGACGCAGGCGGGTGATGTGGCCGATCTCGGTGAGCGCCTGGGCCTGCTCGGTCTCGGCGTCGCGCAGCAGGCGAGCGCGGAAATTGGCGATGATCGAGCCGAGCGTGTGGCGGCGGACACAGATGATGAAAGGGAAGCCGAATTTCGTGCGATAGGCAGCGTTCAACTCGTCAAACGTCTCGGCAATGGCCGGGTTGGGCTGGTTCAAGCCGAGCGTGGCCTGCTCTTCGGCGGAATGGGCGGCGAGGGTGGAGCGGCGGGCGTGTTCGCCGGCCAATTCCGGGTGACCGCGCAGGAATTCCAGCCGCGTTGATTCCGGGGCTGCCAGGACTTGACCCAGCATGGCCGCGTGTAGGTCATCAATGCTGAGGAAGGGCCGCATCGGTGCGATGCCACGCGCCACCCAGGGGGCGTGCTCGAACACGCTGCCGAGCTTGTCCTCCAACTCGACGACGGGGATGGTGTTGATCAGCGACAGATCGGTCACGCTGAATCCTTCCAGAAGCCTTCTTGCAAGGCAGCAGCTTCATCTTCGAGCAGCGGGCCGATCACCTCGACATTGCGCTGACCGGAGGCAAAGACCACGCGGCACGGCAAATCGAGCGTCGGATTTTCCTCATGCGCGCCGGTCTGGCGCTTGAGAGCCGCTTCGGATTGACCATAGACCACACGGCCGATCCCCGCCCAGTAGATTGCACCCGCACACATCGCGCAGGGCTCGGCGGAGACATACATTGTGCAGGTGGCGAGAAATTCCGGCCGGTGCGCCTTGGATGCGCGGGTGGCCAGGACGCGTTCGGCATGCGCCGTCATGTCCTGGCCCTCGGCGCGGTAGCCATTGCCTTGGCGCATCATGATCCGACCGTCGGAATCGGCCAGCACCGCGCCGAACGGATGATCCCCACCTTCCCGCGCCTTCAGCGCCTCGGCAAAGGCTTCGCGCAGCAGATCAAACTCGGCCTCGTTCAGCATCAGCTGCTCGCCTGGAACGGCCGCCCCAGCATTGCCGGACGGTGCAGACGGATACGGCGATGATCGCGGGAGATCAGCACCAGCACGACGACCGTGCCGAGATAGGGCAGTGCGGAGAGGAAGGCCGAAGGGATCGGCACGCCGAGGCCCTGCACATAGAGAGAGAGATACATCATGCCGCCGAACAGCCACGCGCCGATCATCAGCCAGAACGGACGCCAAGCGGCGAAGGTCACGAGTGCCAACGCCACCCAGCCGCGTCCGGCGATCATGTCCTGTGCCCAGAGCGGGGTGTAGGAAAGCGACATATAGGCGCCGGCCAAGCCCGCCATCGCGCCGCCGAACAACACGGCAATGTAGCGGATGCGGATGACGCGGTAGCCAAGCACATGGGCAGCGTCATGCTGATCGCCGATGGCGCGCAGGATAAGACCGGCATGGGTTTTGGTCAGGAACCATGCGGTTCCGGCGAGCAGCGCTAAGGCGAGATAGATGATCGGGTCGTAGTTGAACAAAGTCGGGCCGAAGAAGGGCAGATCGGAGAGGATCGGCAGGTGGATCTTCGGGATTGTGGGGGCAGCGATGCCGACATAGCCAGCACCCACCAGAGCGGAGAAGCCGCGGCCGAAAATGGTCAGCGCCAGGCCCGTCGCGGTCTGGTTGGCTTGCAATGTGAGGGTGAGCACGGCGAAGAGATAGGAGAGCGCCATCCCAGCCGCCACCGCCGCCAGAAGGGCCAGCGGCAGATTGCCGGTCTCGTGGGCGACCGCGAAACCCGCGATGGCGCCCATCAGCATCATGCCCTCGACACCGAGATTGAGTACGGCGACTTTCTCGACGATTAGCTCTCCGGTCGCCGCCAGCAGCAATGGTGTGGCGGCGGCCATCACCGAGACAATCAGATTGATCAGAAGCTCGATCATGCCCGTCCTCCTGCCGCCACGCGGCGTCGCCACAGCAGGCGGTTGTTGATCAGCACGTCCGAGCCGAGCAGGCAGAACAGCAGAATGCCCTGGAAAATGCCGGTGATCGAATTGGACAGGCCAAGATTGATCTGCGCTGCGTCACCGCCGAGATAGGTCAACGCTAGCAACAGCCCAGCTGGGACCACGCCCGCCGGATTGAGGCGACCGAGGAAGCCCACGATGATCGCGGTGAAGCCGTAGCCCGGCGAGATATTGGTCGAAAGCTGGCCCTGGGTGCCGGTGACTTCAAACATCCCGGACAGACCAGCGAGGCCACCGGAGATCGCCATCGCCAGCCAGACCAACTTGCCCTCGGAAAAGCCCGCGAATTTCGCCGCGCGCGGGGCTTGGCCCAGCACGCGCAGCTGGAAGCCGAGCACGGTGTGGCCAAGCACCATCCAAGCGGCGGCGGCCACGACCGGTGCGAGCAAAATGCCGAAATGCAGATTGGTGTTGGCAATGATGCGCGGCCCGTCCGCCTCGTCGGAGAACAAAGCCGTCTGCGGGAAGCCGAAGCCCATCGGGTCGCGCAAGGGGCCGGTGACGAGGTAGATCAGCAGATATTGCGCGATATAGGCCAGCATCAGCGAGGTTAAGATCTCGTTGGCGTTGAAGCTGGTGCGCAGCCAGGCGACAATCAGCGCATACAAAATGCCGCCGATGATGCCCGCGAGCATTTCGGCGGGGAAAATCACCCACATCGGTGCATCCGGCAACGCCAGCGCCAGGGCGCCGGCGAAGATGGCACCCACAGTGAACTGCCCTTCAGTGCCGATGTTCCAGACATTGGCCTTGTAGGCGAGTGACAGACCCACACCCATCATGATCAGCGGCGCAGCCTTCACCGCCAGCGAGGCGATGCCGTTCGGTGCGAAGAGGGGCGAGATGAGGAAGGTGTAAACCGTCAGAATGGGCGGGCGGCCCATAAAGGCGAAGATGCCACCGGCGATGAACGCCGTCAGCCCCAGAGCCAGGATCGGCGAGGCCCAGGACCAGAAGGGCGAGGGCGACTGACGCGGTTGCAGCTTAAGCATGCGCCTGCTCCCCTGCCCGTTCGGCGGCAACACCGCCCATCAACAGGCCAATTTTCTCCAGCGACGCCTCCGCCACCGGCACCGGCTTGGACAATCGTCCCGCAGCAATCACCGCGATGCGGTCCGACAGGGTGAACACTTCATCGAGATCCTGGCTGATAATCACCACCGCCGTGCCTTGGGCGGCGAGCGCAATCACCGCCTCATGAATGGCAGCCGCAGCCCCCGCATCCACGCCCCAAGTCGGCTGGCTGATGACGAGGACAGAAGGGTCAAGCATCACTTCGCGGCCAACAAGGAATTTCTGCAGATTGCCGCCCGAGAGCGACTTCGCCAGCGCCTTGGGGCCGGTGGTGCGCACGTCGAACTGTTTGATAACCCCGGCAGCGAAATCCGTCGTCTTCGGGCTGTCGATCAGGCCGAGTTTGACGAGAGCTCCGCGAAGATGCGCCGAGAGAAACGCGTTCTCCGACAGCGACATCGTGGTGACGGCGCCATGTCCGTTGCGCTCCTCCGGCACAAAACAGCCGCCGAGTTTGCGACGCTCATACGGGCCGAGATGGCCTGCCGCAACATCGTCGATGATGATCGTCTCGGGCCGCCCCGCAGGCATTTCGCCCGACAGCGCATCCATCAACTCGCCCTGGCCGTTGCCAGCGATGCCCGCGATGCCGACGATCTCGCCGCCGCGCACGTCAAGGCTGATCTCCTTCAGCGCGGTGCCAAATTCACTGGGCGCACGCAGAGTGAGTTTGTCGATCTTGAGCCGGATCTTCCCAGTCTCCGGCGGCGGGCGGCGTTCGCTGGCCGGTTTAAGATCGGCACTGATCATGATCCCCGCGAGTTCGCGCGCAGTCTTCTCTTTCGGTTTCACATGAGCCACCACGCGGCCGAGCCGCATGATCGTCGATTCCTCGCAGAGTGCGCGAACCTCCTCCAGCTTATGGCTGATATAGAGAATCGAGCAGCCTTCCGAGGCAAGGCGGCGCAGAGTGACGAACAGCGTCTCGGCCTCTTGCGGGGTGAGCACCGAGGTGGGCTCGTCCATGATCAGCAGCTTGGGGTTCTGCAGCAGGCAGCGGACGATCTCGATGCGCTGGCGCTCGCCGACCGAGAGGTCGTGCACGCGGCGATCCGGATCGACCGGCAACCCGTAGCTTTTGGACACGGTGATGATCCGCTCGCGCAGACCGATCCGGTCCTTCGCATCGTTGAGGCCGAGGGCGATGTTGTCCGCCACCGTCAAAGCCTCAAACAGCGAGAAATGTTGGAAGACCATGCCGACGCCAAGACGGCGCGCATGCGCCGGGTTCTGGATCGAGACATGCTCGCCCTGCCAGATGATTTCGCCCTCATCGGGCTTCATCACGCCATAGATGATCTTGACCAGCGTAGATTTGCCCGCGCCGTTCTCACCGAGCAGCGCGTGGATTTGGTTCTGGCCGATGGTCAGATCGACATGGTCGTTGGCCAGACAGCCGGGAAATTGCTTGACGATTCCACGAAGCTGCAGAAGTGGCGTGGTCATGCCTTATTCCCTTAAAGAGTGCGATGAGCTTAGCTTGCCTCAGTATTACGACGTCATTGCAAGCGCAGCGCAGCAATCCATCGCGCCACCGGCTGCATC
>CAITEF010000102.1 GCA_903891315.1 uncultured Rhodospirillales bacterium
GCCGCCTCGCTGGCGGCGGCGGTTTTGGCGGTGGTGGTGGTTCTGCCACCGAAATCCGCCCAGGTGATGACGACCGTGCTCCTCGCTGATGCCAATCAACTGGCGTGGCAGGCGGCGATTGACAGCAAGGGCGGGCTGCAACTCGCAGCTCTCTCCACAGTGGCCGACAACAGCACGGCGCAGGCGCCGCCGGACAAAGATTACCAACTCTGGGCGCTGGCTCCTGGGGCGAAGGATCCGGTGAGCCTCGGCGTGTTGCCGCGCGGCAAGGCGCACATTCGCGTGGAGAACCTGCCGGTGCAGCCGCAGCCAGGGATGCTGATCCTGATCAGCCTCGAACCGTCGGGCGGATCTCCTAGCAAGCTCCCGACCGGGCCGGTGATGTTCGTGGGCAGGTTGAGCGAGGCCGGGCCGCCGACATAGGGATATGTGCGATGATCGGACGGTCCTTGCTGGCTGGGCTTTATCTGATCGCGGGTATCCTGCACATCGTCGCGCCCGGCACATTCCTCCTGATCATGCCGGATTTCGTGCCGTATCCTTCCCAGGTGATCCTGTTCACCGGTGGTTGCGAGATCGCGGGGGCAATCGGGTTGATGCTGCCCAAGCTGCGCCGTGCCGCCGGGATCGGATTGGCGCTGTATGCAATCTGTGTCTTTCCCGCCAACGTCAAACACGCCATCGACGGCGTGCCGCCGGGGCATCTCCAACTCGGTTGGTGGTACCACGTCCCGCGTCTGATATTGCAGCCGGTGCTGGTTTGGTGGGCGTTGGTCGCGGGGGGCGTGATGCGCTGGCCGCGGTGGTCGCGCTCTAGAAACATATGATTCTAGTGTCGTGAACCAGAAATTCGTTGGATCGAATTTCTGGTTCAGTCGACACTAGGTTGCTCTAAATCTCCACCTGCCGCCCAATCTCCACAACACCCTCGCGTGGCAGGTGGAAGAATGACGGCGAATGTGCCGCATTGCGCATCATGAAGGCGAAGATCGCCTCCACCCAAAGCGGCAGGCCAAGGCCGTCGGTGCGGTGCAGCACGGTTTCATGGCCGAGATAATAGACCATGTCGTCCAGATGCGGATCGCAGCCATGGTTGAGGCTCTCATGCAGCATTTCGGGAATGTTGGGTTGTTCCATGAACCCGTAATTCGCCGTCAGACGCCAGAAGTTCTCGCCTTCTTCCCGCACCACCAGCCGATTCTCCGGCCGCACATAGGGGATCGGTTGGACCTGAACGCTCAACGCCACCAGACGGCTGTGCAAGGCGCGGTTGTTGCGCTCGTGCCAGAGCATCACCGGCGGCGTGTCACGCAAGGTGCGGGTGAGAAAAACGCCAGTGCCCGGCACGCGGGCGATACTCTTGGCTTTCGCATCGGCCAGGAATTCGTCAACCTTCACGGAACGTGCCTGCAACGCGTTCGACACCGCCTGAATGCCGACATGCCAGATCCACATCATGCTGAACACCAACGCGGCCAGCAGCAGCGGCACCCAGCCGCCTTCGAGGATTTTCATCGAGTTTGCCGCGAAGAACGTCGCATCGATCACCATGAAGGTGCCAGCCACCGCCAGACAAGCGGTATGCGACCACTTCCACACTTCACGCATCGCCACATAGAGCAGGCAGGTGGTCAGCAGCATCGTCATCGACACCGCGATGCCGTAAGCGGCGGCGAGGTTGTCGGATTTCTTGAAAGCCAAAGCCAGCGCGATGGTCAGCACCATCATGATCCAGTTCACCGCGCCGACATAAATCTGGCCGTAACCAAGTGCGGATGTCTGGGTGATGTGCAGGCGCGGACACCAGCCGAGCTGGATGGCCTGCCGTGTCATCGAAAACGCACCGGTGATGATGGCTTGGCTGGCGATAATCGTCGCCAGCGTGGCCAGCACCACCATCGGAATCAGCAGCGGGGCGGGGCAGAGCTGGAAGAACACATTGCCCTCCGACGAGCCGCCCGCCATCAGCATGCCAGCCTGACCGGCATAGTTCAGCAGCAGCGCTGGCAACACGGCGGCATACCAGGCGATCCGAATCGAGCGGGCACCGAAATGCCCCATATCGGCATAGAGCGCCTCGGCTCCGGTGACGCAGAGGAACACGCCGCCGAGCACCAGGAAGCCGGTCGAGCCGCCATGCAGTAGAAAATCAACCGCCCATACCGGGTTCAGCGCGGTCAGCACGCCCGGATGCATGATGATCCCGCGCACGCCCATGGCCGCAATAGCGAGAAACCAAGCGGCCATAATGGGCCCGAACAGCTTGCCGATGCTCGCTGTGCCCATCGGCTGAACCAAGAACAACAACGTCAGGATCGCCACCGCCAACGGCAGAACATAAGGGTCCAACGCCGGGGTCGCGATGTTCAGACCTTCAAGAGCGGAGAGCACCGAGATCGCAGGTGTGATGATGCCGTCACCATAAATCAGCGCTGCGCCAAACAGGCCCATCGCAGCGATCACCGGCCGCTTGCGGCCTTTGACCGCGAGCAACGACATCAGCGCCAGAATGCCACCCTCGCCGTCATTGTCCGCCCGCATAACGAAGAGAACATACTTCACCGATGTGATGACGATCAGAGTCCAGATCAGCAGCGACAGCAGTCCCAAAATGGTCTCGGGCGTGGTCGCGCCCGCCAAATCGAGCACTGTTTTGAGGGTATAAAGCGGGGACGTGCCCAGATCGCCAAACACCACACCAAGCGCGCCGAAGGTGAGGGCGGCTAGGCCCGACTTATGTTCCTGGTCGTGCGACATCAGATTTTCCATGACGGGGAATTTCATGACGCAGGTGCAGCATGAGTGATAGCGCGTCAAGAGACGGATATAGGAATCTCATAGGCTTTGGCGCTTGGCCGCCTTACGACACCTGCGCCGGTCCGACCTTCCCGAAACTCCGCAACCGATAACTCAGCGCCTCCGCGACATGCACCCGCGCCACCGTCTCGCAGGCTGCAAGATCGGCAATTGTCCGCGCCACCCGCAAGGCTCGGGTGAATCCGCGCGCGGAGAGATGCAGCTTTTCCGCCGCACGTTCGATCAGCGACCGCGCCTCTTCGTTCATCGCAATCGCGGCGAGAGACACTTCCGCATTGGCCAATCCGCCCGGCCTTGCCCATTGCCGTTCCCGCGCCGCCTGCACGCGGGCTGCGACATCCGCACTCGCCTCGCCGGGGCGGGCGCGGGCGAGGTCGGCGGGGGAGATCGGCTGCACCTCGATCACCAGATCAATGCGGTCCAGCAGCGGGCCGCTGATCTTGCCCTGATAATCCTCGCCGCACCGTGGTGCTCTGCCGCATTCGCGGGCCGGATTGCCGAGATGGCCGCAACGACAGGGGTTCATCGCGGCGATCAGTTGGAATCTCGCCGGATAGGTGATGTGGGCGGCGGCGCGGGCGACCGTGGTGTGGCCGCTTTCCATCGGCTGGCGCAGCGCTTCAAGGCTGGCGCGCGGGAATTCCGGCAATTCGTCGAGAAACAACACGCCGCGATGCGCCAGCGACACCTCGCCCGGTTTGGCCCGCGTGCCACCGCCCGCCATCGCCGCCTGACTGGCCGAGTGATGCGGCTCGCGAAAGGGCGGGCGTTGCAGCAGACGGCCCCCCTCCAGCAGCCCCGCCACCGAATGCACCATCGAGACCTCCAACGCCTCACGCGGTGACAGATCGGGCAGCAATCCGGGAAGACGGGCGGCGAGCATCGATTTCCCGGCGCCGGGCGGACCGATCAGCATGAGGTTGTGCGCACCCGCCGCCGCGATCTCCAGCGCACGCCGGGCCGACTCCATGCCGCGCACCTGATCCAGATCCGGGCAATCAATCGGGCGGGCCACGCCGCCGATCTCCGGACGGCTCAGCAATTGCGTGCCGCGGAAGTGGTTGATCAGCGACAGCAGATCAGGCGGCGCCAGGATATCCACCGACCCAGCCCACGCCGCCTCGCCGCCCTGCGATTCCGGACAGATCAGCCCCAGATCGGCAGCACCTGCGGCAATCGCGGCGGGCAGCACGCCCGCCACCGCATGCAGTCGGCCATCGAGCGACAATTCGCCGAGCGCCGCGAATTCGCCTGCTTCCTCCAGCGGGATCACCTCCATCGCCGCGAGCACGCCGAGTGCGATGGGAAGATCGAAATGCGAGCCTTCCTTGAGCATGTCGGCCGGGGCGAGATTGACCAGGATGCGTTTCGGCGGCAGCGACAACCCCATCGACGTCAGCGCCGCCCGCACCCGCTCGCGCGCCTCGCCGACCGCCTTGTCGGGCAGGCCCACGACGAGAAAGGCGGGCAATCCGCTGGCGATCTGCACCTGCACCTCCACCCGCAACGCCTCGATCCCCGCGAAACTGAAGGTCGAGATGCGGGCGACAGTCACGTCAGCAGACCCTCCCGCCTGAAGCTCAACCAGCGTCCGTTGCCGACGATCACGTGGTCATGCACCACAACGCCGAGCACGCGGGCGGCGTCCTTGATCTCCCCCGTCATCTCGATATCGGCGCGGGAGGGTGTCGGGTCGCCCGAGGGATGGTTGTGCACCAGGATCAGCGCGGTGGCATGCAACTCCAACGCGCGCTTGACCACCTCGCGCGGGTAGACCGGCGTGTGATCGACGGTGCCGCGCGCTTGCGCCTCGTCGGCGATCAGCCGGTTGCGCGGGTCGAGGAACAGGATACGGAACTGCTCGATCTTTTCACGCGACAGCATGGCGGTGAGGTAGTCCATCAGCCGGTCCCAATTGTTGAGGATCGGCGTGTCCATCACCTCGGCCCGCGCGAGACGAATGGCCGCGTCTTGCACCAATTTCAGGGCGACCACCGAATGCGGACCGAGACCGGCATTGGTCAGCAATTGGTCAGTGGGCGCGCAGAGCAATCCGGCGAAACTGCCGAAGCGGTTGATCAGCGATTTCGCCAGCGGCTTGGTGTCCCCGGTCTTGAAGGCAAAGAACAGCAGCATCTCCAGCAATTCGTAGTCGGCCAGCGTGGCCGCACCATGGGTGAGCAAGCGTTGCCGCATCCGCCCGCGATGGCCGCGCGGGCCGATGGAGGCGAAAGGCTGGGTGCTGCCGTCCGGTTTGGTGGCGGTCGAGGCGGTTTCAGGCTCGTCCTCGATCTCGGCCAACTTCTGCGGTGCGAGCGAGGCATTGCCTTCGCCGAAGCCGCGTCGTCGGTGGGTGGACGGTGGTTGCGGGAAATCGACGGCCTCGTGCTGCGCGCCGCGCAGGATGGCCAAGACGGAATCGATGATGTTCTGTGACTTGTTCATCGGCGCAGACTGGGCCTCTCGCCGGTCTGCGCGGTGACCCCCTAGTCAAAGCGTCGCGAAATCGCCGTCCGATAGCGCGAAAAATGGCTTTGAGATCAAAAGCCTTCCAGAAAATTGCGCAACAGCCCGCCGATCTGGGCCGTGGCATACCCGCCTTCCTGCACCAGCACGGTCTTCATCCTCAGCGCTGCGACCTGCTCTCCGGCGCGCGAGAAGCCGTCATTGCTGACGGTGAAGAATTGCAGCGGCTCATGCAGCGAGGCGTCGAAGCCAAGGCTGACCACCAGCGCATCCGCGCCGAAACTGCGCACCGCCGACAGCGC
>CAITEF010000103.1 GCA_903891315.1 uncultured Rhodospirillales bacterium
CAGCCAGGGCGACTGGCTCGATCTCTGCCGCGGGCCGCATATGCGCTCCACCGGCGATATCGGCACCGCCTTCAAGCTGATGAGGTGGCCGGGGCCTATTGGCGCGGCGACCATCGTAACCCGATGCTCAGCCGCATCTACGGCACCGCCTGGCGCGACCAGAAGGAGCTCGACGCCTATCTGCGCATGCTCGAAGAGGCGGAGAAGCGCGATCATCGTCGCATCGGCAAGGATATGGGCCTGTTCCATCTCCAGGAAGAAGCCACTGGCTCGGTGTTCTGGCATCCGAAGGGCTGGAAGCTCTACCGCACCGCCGAGACCTATATGCGCCGACGCCTGGAGCTGAGCGGCTATCAGGAGGTGAAAACCCCGCAGCTCGTCGACCGCGCCCTGTGGGAAGCCTCCGGCCATTGGGAAAAATACCGCGAGAACATGTTCCAGGCCCAGGTGGCCGATGAGGACAAGACCCTCGCCCTCAAGCCAATGAACTGCCCCTGCCATGTGCTGATCTTCCGTCAGGGCCTGCGCAGCTACCGCGAATTGCCGTTGCGCATGGCGGAATTCGGCGCCTGTCATCGCTACGAGCCCTCGGGCGCGTTGCACGGGATCATGCGGGTGCGCGCCTTCACCCAGGATGACGCGCATATCTTCTGCACTGAGGCGCAGATCGCCTCCGAGACGGTGCAGTTCGTGGCGCTGCTCGACTCCATCTACAAGGATTTCGGCTTCGAGAGCTTCCGGGTGAAATTCTCTGACCGCCCTGAAAAGCGCGCCGGCTCCGACGAGACCTGGGACCGCGCCGAGGGGGCGCTCAAGGAAGCCTGCGCCATCGCAGGTGTGGAATACGAGCTCAACCCGGGCGAGGGCGCGTTCTACGGCCCGAAGCTCGAATTCGTCCTGCGTGACGCGATCGGCCGCGATTGGCAGTGCGGCACGCTGCAGGTCGATTTCGTGCTGCCCGAACGCCTCGACGCCGAATATGTCGGCGAGGACGGTGCCCGCCATCGACCGGTGATGCTGCATCGCGCCATCCTTGGTAGTTTCGAACGCTTCCTCGGCATCCTCATCGAGCAATATGCCGGCCGCTTCCCGCTCTGGCTCTCCCCGGTGCAGGTGGCCGTCGCCACCATCGTCTCCGACGCCGACCCCTACGCCGAAGAAGTGACCGCCGCCTTCAAAAAAGCCGGGATGACGGTGATCACCGACACTGCCAACTCCAAGATCCAAGCCAAAATCCGCGAGCACTCGGTCAACCACGTCCCCGTCATCGCCGTCGTCGGCCGCAAGGAGGCCGAGCAACGCACCGTCGCCCTGCGCCGTCTCGGCTCCGAGGCGCAGGAGATCCTGCCGCTCGAAGACGCGGTCGCCCTGCTCTCCGCCGAGGCGCTGCCCCCCGATCTGCGACGTGCGCAAGACAGCGTCTGATGCTGCGTTTGGCGCAAATCTGTGTGGCGTTTGGATGACATTGCTTGATCATCTGGCCCGGTATCGCCACAAACTAACCTTGCGCGGTCTGGCCGGAAGCCAGCCTACGCCCGCCCGTTAACAGAGACAGGAGACCACCATAGCCAGACCGCCGATACCCGCCCCCAAAAACGATGGCCCGCGGGTCAATGAGGAAATTCGTGCAGCCCAGGTTCGTTTGATCGACGAAGAAGGTGAAATGATCGGCGTGATGAGCGCCCGCGACGCATTGCTGCGCGCCTTCAGCGTCGGACTCGACCTGCTGGAGATCAGCCCGAACGCCGATCCGCCAGTGTGCAAAATTCTCGACTTTGGCAAGTTCAAGTATGAACAGCAGAAGAAGAAAAACGAAGCCAAGAAAAAACAAAAAGTTATCGAAATCAAGGAAGTCAAGGTTCGCCCGAACATTGACGACAACGACTACAACGTCAAAATGCGCGCGATGAAGAGCTTCATCGAGGAAGGCGACAAGGTGAAAGTCACCCTGCGTTTCCGTGGCCGCGAAATGGCGCATCAGGATCTCGGCATCAAGGTGCTTGAACGGATTCGCGCCGATATGGACGCGTTGACCAAGGTCGAGCAGATGCCGAAGCTGGAAAATCGCCAGATGGTGATGGTGCTGACACCGCGCTGAGCCTTTCTGTCGACGAAAAAGCAACGATCACACGAAATGTGATGCCGTCATTCGCCCAAACCGGCGTTTGACGGCATTTTCATGTGAACTGGATCACAACCCAAAATGTTCCGGCAGTGACACCTTGACGACGTTCTGAAGGGGCGTCGGGAGGGAATTCAGGGCAGGAGCCGTTCGGAGTCCGGATGGCAAGCAGGGTGTATCATGGCGAATGGCCGCCTTTTTGTAACCGATCAATCGAGACTTGACCGACCGCTTGGTGGGATGAGCGGTGTCGGATTGCACCGCAAGATCAAGGTGTGTTTCGGTGCGGCTTGCATCTTTGCTGTGGCGGCATTGGTGAGTTTTCTGTTGGCCGATCATGGCCGGGGGATGATGCGAGGCCGTTTCGCAGCAATCGCGGTCGACCGTCAGGCCCAAATACTCGACACCACGCTGGGTGCCGCCGCCGCCTTCTCCCGCGTTCTGGCACTGTCTTTGTCGACCATGTCCGACTCCAAGACAGCGTCGGACCTGCTCTCGGAAGCGATTGATCGGCAATCCTTGGCGCAGGCGGCCACCTTTGCCGATGGCAGCGGCCGGATGGTGCTGTCGCACCGGCGGGATGGGGTGGTCTGGCCGGGTCTGCCAAATTTCGTCGAGGCGGCACCGCGTCGCAGCGTCGGAGGTGCCACCCTGCTGCGCGCCGCGTCGGGGGGGCCAGGGCAGGATCTTTTGGCGGTGCGCACCTTCACAAGACCGAACCCGGAAGGCCAGCGCGGCGTGGTGATGGTGATCCTGCGCAGCAGCGATCTGCCCAATGCCGATCCGAGTCCCGCTCGCAGCTGGTTGTTCGCCTCTGATGGCTCCTTGGTCGCTGAGCCGGGCGGGAGCGACAATCCGAGCACCGAGATGGTTCTGCGCGCCTGGATGAATGCCGCGCCGAATGAGGCCGCCGGGCAGCTCGACGTGATGATGCCAGACGGGCCGCACGCGATGTTCTATCGCCGCTTGCCGGGCTGGCCGTTGGCGCTGCTGGTGGATTCCGGGCCGGCCCCCCAGCCGATGCTGGGCGGTGAGGCCTGGGCGGCAGCACTTGGATTGGCAGCATTGCTTGCGTTGGCGCTCGGTCTGCACCGACTCAAGCCGGCGCGCCAACCCGATCCCGACCATGCCGAGCACGATATTCGCGCCAGCGGGTTTGCCGGATTTGACGAATGTCTCGGTGCCCGCAATCTGGCCGGGGTGATGGCGCATGAGGTGAACAATCTGCTCACCGTCGTCTCGTTCGACGCCGAGATGCTTGGCGAGATGTATCCGCAGGATCGCACTTTGCAGCGCATCGTCGGCTCCATGCTGGCGGCGGCCGCGCGTGGAGCGTCGCTCACCGGCGATCTCCTCTCTTACGCCGAACGTGCCCTGCTGCGGTCGCAGAGTCTCGATCTCGCGGTGGAAATCGCCGGGCATCATGAGCAATTGCAGGCCTGTCTGGCACCCGGCCAGATCCTCTCTGTCCACCTGCCCAAGCTCGGCGAGCGTCGATCCTTGGTCGAGATCGATCCCGAGGCGTTTGTGCAATCGCTCTCGGTGCTGCTGCGCATTGCCGGAGAGGCGGCGGGCCCGATGGCGGAGATCGATCTGGAGATCGGCACCCACGAGCAGGGCGGGCGCTGCTTCGTGCAGGTGGTGGTCGACGATCCCGGTCCGGGGCGGGACGAGATGGGGGAGCCGCTGGGCGGCTATGCCGCGCGCCCATTCAGCCAAGGGCTTGGTCTGGCAGCCGTCGCCGGTTTCGCGCGCCAATCGGGCGGATTGCTGCGATTGGACAGCCAACCCGGCCTCGGCACCCGCGCCTGCCTGCTGTTCCCGGTCAGCCTGCCGAATATGCAGCAGCGCGCGGAGATCATCCCAATCTCGGTGCCATCGCGCGCGCCCGCGCGGCTGCGCAGCCCCAGGCGGCTCGCCGATCTGCGGCGTCCAATGCGGGTGTTGCTCGTCGATGACGTGGCCGCGGTGCGCGAGAGCATCGCGCGACGGCTGCGCGCGGTGGGGTTCGACGTGGTGGAAGCCCGCGACGTCTCTCACGCCGAGCAGATCGCCGCCAACGGGATCGACGTGCTGCTCACCGAGATCGTCCTCAACGACGCCATTGACGGCTGGACCCTGGCCGCCCGCGCCC
>CAITEF010000104.1 GCA_903891315.1 uncultured Rhodospirillales bacterium
CGTCACCGTCGCTGTCACCCGCGCCCCGGCGGCGGCGACGGCGCGCAGATCGGTGGCAAGCCCGAGGGCCGCCATCGAGACGATGGTGAAGAAGGTGCTGATCTGCGCCATCGGCGGCAGCATGACGGGCGGGATCAGGCTCAAGGAGCGCAGCGCCATCATCAGCAGAAAGCCGATGATGAACCACGGCACCAGCTTGGAGAAGCCGATTTTGCCATCGCGCTTGCCGGTGATGATCGACAGCACCAGGATCACCGGCCCCAACATCAGCACGCGCACCAGCTTCACCAGGGTCCCGATCTGCACTGCTGCCGGACCGAGGGGCGTGGTTGCGGCAAGCACTTGCGGGACTGCGTAAACCACCAGACCAGCGAAGACGCCGGACTGCATCGTGCTCAGATGCAGCCAGAGAGCGATCACCGGCAGTGAGAGCACCACAACAACACCAAGAACCGCCGTGAACGCGATCGCCGAGGCCACTTCGCGGGCATCCGCCCCGATCACCGGAGCCACGGCAGCAATCGCCGAATTGCCACAGATCGCATTGCCGCAGGCCACCAATATGCCCATCCGGCGCGGCAGGCCGAAGGCGCGACCGATCAAAACACCGCCAAAGATCGCCAAATCCACCGCCGTCGCAATCCCGAGCAGCAAACCGATGCCGGAAGCCGCCACTGCCTGCGCGCTCACCGAGGCACCGAGCAGCACGATGGCGATCTCCAGCAACATCTTGCCGCAGAAACTCGATCCCGGTTTCCACAGCGCGCCCGGCTCCCACATTGTGCGGATCAGCGTGCCGAGCAGAATGGCGAGCACCAGCGGCTCCAACCACACGCCTCCGGTCCATGCCGCCTCCGCGCGCGCCAATGCGATCGCGCCCAGAGCGACGACAAGGCAAAGCGCAACTCCGGGCGAAATCCTACGCAGGACAGGAATTGGTTGAATCGTCATCGACGGCCTATGACCGGCCAAGCTGTGCACGAACAATGCCTGCGATCTCTTCCGGCTTGGCACCCGGCTTGATCAGCGCCTTGAAACCGCCATCGGAGCCGATGACGTAGATGAACGAGGAATGATCCATCAGATAGGTGCTCGCCCCTTTCGTCTCAGCCTTCGCGTAATACACACGATACGCCTTGGCCACACGGGCAATCTGATCGAGTGAGCCGCTCAGGCCCACAATCCGGTCATCGAACAGCTTGACGTATTCGCCCATCGCCTTGGGCGTGTCGCGCTCCGGATCGACCGTGATAAAAATGGGTGCCACCTGCGCCGCCTGATCGCCCAGCAAAGCCAAGCTGGCGGCGACGGATTGCAATTCGGTCGGGCAGACATCGGGACAGAAAGTGTAGCCAAAATAGACCAACATCACCTTGCCACGGAAATCTCGATCGGTGACCGTGCGGCCGTCTGGGGTGACCAGCGAAAACGCGCCACCGATGGACACACCACCCGGCACGCCCACGCTGCCCGAATTGCGCGGATCCTGCTGTTGGTCACGCCACCAGGAGCCAACCCAGAACCCAGCGCCGACCACGAACAACAACAGCACCGCCAGCCGTGCAATCCGCGCCATCGAATCCCCACTCCGTCTGCCGTCTTGCGCTCATAGCAAACAAACCACCCCGCCCCCAACAGCCCATTGCAGGACTGCCGGAAGCGGGGTGGGTTTGGCTCAGTGGCTCAGCCCAGCCTGGATTATACCAGCCTGGATCAGACCAGCAGGCTGTGGCCGATGCTCAGCGAGTTGGCCGTCACACCGTGCAGGTCGGCAGCCACGCTCCATGTGCCGGC
>CAITEF010000105.1 GCA_903891315.1 uncultured Rhodospirillales bacterium
AAGAAGTGAATTTTCTAAAAATTGTTTATAAGTTGTGGAACATTATAAAATAATCTGTAGTATATTCAACAATTCGTCATTGGCAATTAAAAAATTGGCGCGTTATTGGCTTTGGCGGCGGATGTCACGTATTGTCTTGTTCGAAGGGTGATTACTCAAATCAATGAGTGAAGCGCATCCAAAAAGGTGGGCGCTTTTTTTGGGCAATCAAATATGTTTATAAAACCGTTCTGATCTGGCGATAACCCGGCCGCGCGCGGCACGTATGGAGCCGGTTTGGTTCACAAAAATTTTCGTAAAAATGATGATTATGACAAGGTTTTTCGAAATTTGATTGCCGTGTGGCAGCGATCATTTTCTGGGCTGATTCGACGTTGGGTGGCGAGTTTCACAGCATTGCGAAGAAGCCGTTCGACAGGGTGCGCTCGCGAAAATGCGTGGAATCCGTGGGTTGGTAGATTTCTCAAAACGATGAGATAACAAAATTAGGAATTATTCAGGATGACTTCTTGAAAATCGAAATAAAAATTGACGCATAGGTGAGTTTTATCACCATGCTCGTCGTATAAAGCGATTCCATCGTTCGGCCAGGCTCTTGCGCGGCGCAAACAAGAATGGCGGGTCAGGGACCCGCCATTTTCGCAGCAATCGCTATGGCGTGTCAGCCAATCCCAAACAGCTTCTGCGAATTCCCGCCCATCAGCTTGCGGGCGATGCTCTCATCAAGCCCCTCAACCGAGCGCACATGCCCGATCGGATCGGCCTCGGCCATGTCATACGGATAATCCGTGCCCATCAGGATCTGATCCGGGCCGAACACCTTCAGCAGTGCCTCCAGCTGATGCGGGGTGAACACCACCGTGTCGACAAACACGCGCTTGAGATAGGTCGTCGGTGCCTGCGGCAGCGTGCCGTGGCAATCCGAGCGAGCGCCCCAAGCGTGGTCAATGCGGCCCGAATAGCCCGCCAGATAGCCACCGCCATGCACGGCCACGATCTTCAGCTTCGGATGCCGCTCCAGCACCCCGCCGAAGATCAGATGATGCAGCGCAATCGTGGTCTCCAGCGGGTTGCCGATCACGTTGGAGAAGTAGAACTCGCTCAGACGCTCACCATGGGTGAAGCCCAGCGGATGCAGCAGCACAACAGCGCCCAGACGCTCAGCCGCCGCCCAGAACGGGGCGAACATCGGGTCGGACAGCTCGCGTCCGTGGATGTTGGTGAGGATCTGCACGCCCTTGAAGCCGAGCGGCCCCATCACGCGTTCCAGTTCCTTCACGGCAGCTTCAGGCTCCTGCATCGGCACCGAGCCGAGCGGGATGAAGCGATCCGGCATCTTGGAAACCCATTCGGCGATGCCGTCGTTCACCATCGTCGCCGCCTTCACCGCAACCTCAGGGGCGACGGTGGTGTAGCATTGCTGCGGGGCGGACATGATGACCTGGACGTCGATCCCGGCCTGCTCCATGTCCTTTAGGCGGATGTCATACTCGCGCATGTTCGGCGTGCGATCGATGTCCTGCTTGCGATTCAGCCCGCGCGTCGGGTTGGTCGAGAACTTCGCCATCGGGATCGTGGTGATATCCACCTGCGGGCCTGCGAACGCGTCGGCTTCCGGCAGGTAGATATGCGAGTGCATGTCCACCGTCAGCGACGACGGGCGGGTCTCGCGGCCCGGCTTGCCATGGGCGCGGGCCGCGGTCAGGCCGTAATGGTTGGTCTCTTCCATCGAATAATTCCTTGTCTTGGTCGCTTAGGGTCTTGGTCAGTCAGAAAACGCCGAGATTGCGATCCAGGACTTCCTGGTCGGCGGCAATGTCGGACGCTTTGCCAGAGGCGGCGACGCGGCCGGTGTTGAGGATGACCACGTCATTGGCCAGTGTCATCGCGAGTTCCAGGTTCTGCTCGACCAGCAGGATCGACAGACCCTCTTCGCGCAGGCTGGCGATAATGCGGCCGACTTCGGCGACGATCTGCGGGGCGAGGCCTTCAGAGGGCTCATCCATCAGCAGCACGCGCGGATTGCTCATCAGCGCGCGGCCAATCGCCAGCATCTGCTGCTCGCCGCCGGAGAGCGACCCAGCGGTCTGGGATTTACGTTCGCGCAGGCGCGGGAAGGTGTCGAACACCCGCTCCATTGTCCAAGGCCTGTTGCCACCCTTGCGCTTGATCTCGGCGACCGCGAGATTCTCGCGCACCGACAGCGACGGGAAGATGCGTCGCCCTTGCGGCACCAGGGCCACGCCCTTTTGCACGATGTTCTCGGGTGCGAGGCCGCCGATCTGTTCACCGAACACGGCAATGCTGCCATGGCGCGGCTTCAGCCAGCCCATTGTGGTGCTCAACGTGGTGGTCTTGCCCGCGCCGTTGCGACCGAGGAGCGCCAGGATCTCGCCCTCGCGCAACGTGACGCAGACGCGGTGCAGCACGTGGCTGTCGCCATAGAACGAGTCGATTTCGGAAATAACGAGAGCATCAATGGCCAAGGTAAACCTCCCGCGTGCGCGGATCGGCGATCACCTCGGCGCGGGTGCCTTCGAGGACGACTTCGCCGAAATTCAACAACGTGATGCGGTCGGCGAAGGCAAGTGCGACGTCCATGTCGTGCTCGATCATCACGATGGTCACATCGCGCGGGATCTGTTCCAGCAACAGACGAACCGTCTCGCGCTCATCCGCCGACAAACCGGCCAATGGCTCATCGAGCAGCAGCACTTTCGGCTTCTGTGCCAAAGCCATCGCCAGTTCCAGACGGCGACGCTCGCCATAGGAGGTTTGTGACACCGGCCGCCCAGCCACTTCGGCGAGACCGACCTGCCCGAGCGCTTCATCCGCCCGCGCCATCAGATCGTGGCGGCCCTTGAGGGCCGACCAGAATGACCAGCCGCCGCCCTCGGTGCCGAGCAACGCCAGAGCGACGTTGTGGCGCAGCGTGTCGTGCGGGAAGAGGGTAAGAATTTGGTAGGTGCGTCCAAGGCCCATGCGCACGCGGTGACGAGTGTCGAGCCGTGTCATGTCCTGGCCGAACAGCTTGATCGAGCCGGAATCGGGCAGGAAGTCGCCCGCGATCTGATTGAACAGCGTGGTCTTGCCCGCCCCGTTCGGCCCGATCAGCAGCCGCCGCTCGCCCGGCATCACCCGCACCGAGACATTCCGCGTCGCCGCCAAGCCGCCGAAGCGCTTGTTCAGACTGGCGATTTCAAGAGCTGGGATCTCGCTCATGCGCGGTTCCCCTTCATCCAACTGCGGATCCCCGGCACCAGCCCCTTTGGCATCACCGAGACGACGATGATGAAGGTCAGTCCGAGCAGCGTGTACCAGCGGTCAACGTAGGAACTGACCACCGTCTTGATCACGGTGATCACGATGGCCCCTGCCACCGGACCCGCCAATGTGCCAGCACCGCCGAGCACCACCATCAGCAATGCTTCGGCCGATTGCGGCAGCGAGAGCGCGGACGGGCCGACATAGAGATAGTCATAGGCATACAGCACGCCCGCCACCGCCCCCCAGAACCCCGCCGAGACGAAGCCCACGAAGCGGATCTTCCAGACATCGTGGCCGAGCATCCGCATCCGTCGCGGCTGATCTCGCGTGCCGCGCAAGCAGGCGCCGAGGGCGGAATGGTCGAGCTTGTAGATCGCAATCAGCGTCGTCAGCAGCACGGCGCAGACGATGATGTAGAAATTCGTCGCGTTGTTGAGATCGAAGCCCAGCAGCACCGGACGCGCCTGCATGCGAATACCGTTATCGCCGCCGGTCAGATCGACCCAGCGATAGGCGGCACCCCACATCACCTGCCCCAAGGCCAGCGTGATCATCAGAAAGCCCAATCCCCGCGCCCGCAGAGCCAGCACGCCGAACACGCACGCCGTCAACGTTCCAAGTGCGAGCGCAAACGGGATCGCCGCATAAGCGGGCCAGCCTGCATTGCGCGTCGTCCACGCCACCGCATAAGCCGACACACCGAGATAGGCGGCATGGCCGAGTGAGGACATGCCGCCTTGGCCGATCAGAATGTCCAGGCTCAAGGCGAGGACCGCGATCACCAACGCGTGTGTGGCAATCCCGAGATAATAATCAGACGGCAGGATAAAAGGCAGCATCGCCAGGGCGATTAGCGTGAGCGCCCAGCCGCGCATTGAAGCAAAACGCGTCATCGCATGGCCCGCCCAAACAATCCGGTGGGCTTGACCACCAGCATTACCACCATCGGCAGGAACAGGATCACGTAAGCAAAATCGGGGAAGAGCGCGGTGCCGAAATTGTAGATGATCCCAACCAGAAAACTCCCCACCAGCGCGCCGGGCAGCGAGCCGACACCGCCGAGGATCACCACCACGAGTGCCAGGGGCAGCATGTCGGCATCCAGCCCCGGATAGGCTGACAGGATCGGCCCACCGATCACGCCGCCGAGACCTGCCAGGAAGGCACCGAGGAAGAACACAGCCGAGAACAGCCGCGAGACGCGGATGCCAACGGAACGCGCCATCTCGCGGTCATCGACACCGGCACGGATCATCGCCCCCAGACGCGTCCGTTCCAGCAACATCCACAAGCCGAGAGCCGCCGCCAAGGCAAAGCCAAGCACCGCAAGCCGGTATCCGGGGAAGGCAAACCCCGCCAGGAACACCGGCGGACGCAGCCCGCGCGGCGCTGCCAGCGGGACGGGATCACCGCCCCAACTCAGCAAACACAGATCGGCGATGATGAAGGAGATGCCGAGCGTGATCAGCACCTGACCCTGCTCATTGCCCGCCATCCGCCGCAGCAATGTGCCTTCCAGGATCACCCCAAGTGCTCCCACCAAGGCACCCGCCACAATCGCCGCCAGCCAGAACGGCAGCGATTGGCCGAGTAGGGTCGCCCCGACATACGCGCCCAGCATGAACAGCCCGCCATGGGCGAGGTTCGGAATCCGCATCAACCCGAAAATCAGCGAGAAACCCGCCGACAACAGGAAGAGCAGCCCGCCCATCGCGAGGCTGTTGAGCGTCTGGATGATCCAGAATTGCACGGCGTCAGTTTTCCAGGTTCTTGGCCACCGGCCAGTCGCGCGAATAGGTCGGGTTCTTCAGGAACTCGGCCGGATCATAGGTCCAGAACTGGCTGACGTTTTCGTAGGTCTTGATGACCGTGTTGGTGTTCTTGCCACCGGCGCGCGTCACTTTACGGACATAGATATTGCCGATTGCCTGACCATAGGCGTCGAACTTCACCGGGCCACGGATCGTATTCGGCACAGTGTTGGACCGAATGGTGCTGATCAGCAGATCCGGATCATCAACCTTGCCGCCAAGCTTGGTGATCGCTGCATCCAGCACCGCGGCTACGATCGCCGGGCCGCAAGCGTAGTATCCCGGATCAGCCTTATAATCGGCATTCATCTGCGCCACGAACGCCTTGTTCTCTGGGTTCTCCAGCGACGGCGTGTAGAAATTGCCCGAGATGATCCCCACAGCATCCTCACCGGTCTGCTGCAGGATCGCCTCGTCCATCGCAGTCAGACCGCCGACCAGCTGAATCTTGCCGCCCAATCCGTATTCGAAGAACGCCTTGGTGAAGCGGAACCCGTTCGATCCCGCAAAGCCCATGAAGATGCCGTCGAGATTGGTTTTGATCTGCGAGATATAGGTCCCGTAATCCGGCGCGTTCAGCGGCGGCAGGATCTTCTGGACGATCTTGCCGCCCATATCCTCGAACACCCGCAGGAAGGCGCTGGTCTGTTGGTGGCCATAGGCGAAATCGTCAGCGATCACCGCCATGCGGCGCATCTTGAGTTCCGTGTAGCAATAGGCTGCCAGCACGTGGCTTGCCTGACCAGCCGAAGACGTCGGGCGGGCGAAATATTTCTGCGCACCCTTCTGGGTGCCCTCATCGAACGCGGCGAGGCCGAGAGTCGGCATCTTGTGGGCTTCGGTGTAGTCAGCCACTGCCAACGCCTCGAAGGCGGCCAGCGGGCCGATCAGCAGATTGGCACCCTGACGCTCGACGAGTTCCTGCGTCTTGGTGCGGGTGGTGGCAGGCACGCCATTGGTGTCGGCCACCATCAACTCGACATCGCGCCCGCCGATCTTGTTCTTGTTCAGCTTGAGCCAGGCCAACATGCCCTGCTCCATCTGAATGCCACCAGCGGCGAGAGGGCCGGTTTTGACGGTCAGAAAGCCAATGCGCAGCGGATCGGCTGCGCGGGCAGGAATGCCGGTCAGGGTCAGTGCAGAGGCACCAAGCCCGGTCTTCAGAATGCCACGACGTGAGAGTTGGAACACGGAACGCCTCCCCAGGGTTCGAACAATTTGTTCGCTTGGTTGATTTCTTCGGACGATTTCGACCGGGTTCACCCGGTTCGTTCGCCATTTAACCAAAGCGCTGCCCGATGCGCCAGCCGCGCACCGGGCAAATTCGCCTTATTCCGCCGCCTGCTGCATCTCCATCAGCGGACGCAACTTCGGCTGCACCGTCTCGGCGAGCAGAACCATCGAACGACGCGCCAGAGCGACATCCACCCAGTCATGCCCGGCATAGAGCAAGGTGCCGAAATCGCCGACTTCGTCGCGGAACGCTTCGAGCTTGTCGACCACTTGCGACGGCGTGCCGTAGATCACGCAATCCTCAACGGCGCGGTCGGTGGTGACCGCGTCATCCGGCTCGTCCTTGTAGCGCTTGAACAGCTCGGAGCGACCGGCGCGCTTCATCTTGGTAACAAGCTGGTTGAAGTAGAAGCGATACGGGCTTTTCTCGCCGGTTGCATATTCCTTCGCGGTCGCTTCGTCATCGGCGACGAACACCGACTTCGCCACGCGCCAATTGGCGCGCAGGGCAGGGCGACCGCCATCGGCGCAGCCTTGCGCATACATCGGCCAATGGGTTGCCACCCATTTCGGCAACAGGAAGTTCGCCGAGATCGGATCCCAGCCACGCGCCGCCGCAAGCGAGACGCCCTTGGAGTAGGGGGCGACGACAGTTCCGATGATCGGCGGGTGCGGCTGCTGAAACGGGCGCGGCATCACGCCCTGGCCGATATCGGCGATCAGCGTGCGCTCG
>CAITEF010000106.1 GCA_903891315.1 uncultured Rhodospirillales bacterium
ATCATAATCAGTTAGAAATACACTCATTGATAGATTTTACATTCCGGCTTGGGGTACTGAGTGGGTAAACACATTCGCCACGAATTCCAACGCATTAGGCGAATTCTTCGGGCAGACACGTATCTGATTTCTACCTTGACGGCTTTAATGTGCGCCAGCGCTGCAAATGCAGGCCCGGCGTTGCCGTCGACTGGGATCGTCGGCTATGGCCAGGCTTCATTCGCGGTTTCTGGATCAGCCCTCGCGATTAACCAGTCTTCGCAACAGGCAATTATCAACTGGTCAAATTTCTCTATTGGCCACGGCGCGTCGGTTCAATTCAACAACGGTTCGGGCGCGACTCTTAATCGCGTGATCGGTGGTTCAGTTTCGAGCCTCGACGGTTTTCTTGGGGCGACGGGATCCGTTTACCTGATTAACCCCAACGGCGTCGTCATTGGCAAATCGGGTGTGATTGCCGTCGGGGGTACCTTTGCTGCCTCGACCCTGGATATTGACGATCGAAATTTTCTGCGTGGCGGTTCATTGCGTTTTGGCGGGCCATCCCAGGCCACCGTCATCAATCTCGGCCGGGTCGGTGCGCTCGGCGGCAATGTGGCCTTGATCGCCGCAACTGTTGAGAATGATGGTGTCATCACTGCGCCAAGCGGGGTCGTGGGGCTCGTCGCTGGCCAAGCCGTCCTGATGCGCGATACGGCGCAGGATAATGGCCAGTTTCTCGTGCAAGTCGGTGGTTCCAATACATCGGCAACTAATCGTGGGACAATCGCTGCCGCAGCCGTCGAATTGCGCGCTCAGGGCGGCAATATCTACGCTCTGGCCGGCAATACCGGCGGCGTGATCAACGCCGTGCAGGTCTCCAGCAGGGGCGGTCATATCTGGCTTACGGCCCCTGGCGGCTCGGTCACGATGGGGCAGGGCTCGGTTATCGATGCCTCGCCCGGCAAGGGTGCGAGCCAGAACCGACCCGCTGCCGGTGGCGAAGTCACCGTGCGGGGCCAGAACATCGCGGCTGCCGGCGTGATCAAGGCCCAAGGAACGGGCGCAGGTGCCGAGGGTGGGTCTGTCTCGATCATCGCTCAAGGACGCACCACGGTCGCGGGTGTGATCAGCGCCGCCGGTAGCGCAGGTGGCAAGGGCGGTGCGATCGAGACCTCCGGCGAGAGCCTGGGTACAGCGGGTGCCGTCATCGACGCCGGCCTTGGCGGCACTTGGCTGCTAGACCCCTATAATTTGACGATCGGAAGCGCAGCAACCAGCGCGACGCAAAATCCGACGGGTAAGTGGACATCGGGCTCTGGCGGGCTCACCGTTCTGAATACCGATATTAATGCTGCGCTCAATCTCGGCACGAGCGTGACCTTGCGGACCTCGGGAGTCTCCGGCGATGGGTATGGCAATGGTGACATTACTGTCGCCGCGCCGATTTCCAAGACGGGTGGCGGCGATGCGACCCTGACGCTCATTGCTCAGGGCAGTATTATCCTCAACGCCGGCTCCGCGATCACTTCGTCGAGTGGAAAACTCGGCGTGACCTTGGACGCGAACACGCTTGGCGCTGGCGGATATGTCTCTGTTGGTTCGTGGATTTCGACCAATGGTGGGGCCATCGTAATTGGCGGCGGGGCATCCCCTTCAACGACGTCTGCGGTTGGCACTGCCGCTTCCGTCTCCGGGGTTTGGATCAAGAGCGGCTCATCACTCAACTCGGCGGGCGGCAACATCACGATCAACGGCCAGGGCTACCAAGGTGGTGGTGCAGCGTCGGGAGAGCGAGGCGTCCAGATCGCTGGCACGATCAGCGCCAATGACCCCCGTGCGGGGATGGGTGGTACGATTTCCATCATCGGCATCGGCGGCAATTCGACCGGCGTCAGGAATTACGGCATCTCTCAATCCAGTGCGATCACCACCAACGGGACGGGTAACATCACGCTCAATGGTAGAGGCGGCGGCACCAGCAACAATGACTGGGGCTGTTACATCGGTGCCAATGTGACCGCCGGCTCGGGGAATATTTCGATCCAGGGTGTTGCGAGCGCGACGGGCACGACCGGCAATCATGGTGTCGTTCTCAGCTCCGGCATGATCTCGACAGGGGGCTCGGGTACCATCGCGATCTCCGGTACCGCGACCGGGAGCGGAACGCAGGGCAGCAATTACGGCGTTTATCTCACTGGCGGGACCATCAGTGACGTGTATGGGCTGATCACCGTTACCGGTTTGAACAATTCCACCGGGTCAGGATCCAATAATGATGGCCTCCTCCTCTCAAGCGGCAGCATCACGAGCACAGGCGCGGGTGGGATTGCGCTCAACGGGACCGGCGGCGGCAGTGGTGCCGGCGGCGCTGATATGGGCATCGACCTTGAGGTCGCCAATGCTCTTCAGTCGACCAATGGCGGAACGATCACGATCACCGGCATTGGTGGCGATTCGCTTGGCACGGGCGATAACAATTATGGCGTTGAGGTGGGCGCGGCACTCAACGGTCATGGCGGCACCATTTCAATCAGAGGCACCGGTGGCAATTCCTCGGGCATCTCTAATGTCGGTGTCAGCCAAGATGCGGCGATTACCAATACCGGGGCAGGTGCGATCAATATCACCGGCACGGGCGGTGGGACCGGCTCTTCGGAATACGGTTATGCGTCTTATGTTCCTGGCGACGATATCACCGCGGTTACCGGCAATATTGTTATTACGGCTTCGGCAAGTGCAACCGGGACGGGGTCAGATAATAATGGCGCCGAGCTGCTTGGTGGAACGATCTCGACCTCCGGCGGCGGCACCATCACTCTGATCGGCACGGCGTCAGGCAGCGGCACCGGCGGCTCCAGCTACGGCGTATTCATGTCTTCGCCTCTCCCCAATGGCGAGACGATCAGCGCCGTGGATGGTCTGGTTATGGTCATCGGCCTGAATAACGCCACGGGTGCCGTTAGCCACAATGTTGGCGTGATCATCCAAAGCGGCACTGTGGCGAGCAGCGGCACCGGCGGGGTTGCGATCTATGGCAATTATAATCCGCTCAACCCCGCTGC
>CAITEF010000107.1 GCA_903891315.1 uncultured Rhodospirillales bacterium
ATCGATGTCGTTTCTAAATACACCTTTGATACACTGTACGAACATTATCAGTACCTCGTCACCTCCCTGATGTCCATATTTGTCGTTGACCTTCTTGAAGAAATCCAGATCGCAGATGACAAGAGAAAATGAATTTTTATATCGTTGTGCTTTTTTGATCTCACCGGGGAGATTTTCAATGAGATATCGGCGGCCCTGGCGCGTGGCGAGCGGGTGGAGCTGCGTGGGTTTGGCGCATTCACCATCAAGAAGCGTGATGCCCGTGTCGGTCGCAACCCGCGCACCGGCGAGCAGGTCGGCGTGGATGAAAAAGTCGTCCCGTTCTTTAAGGCCGGCAAGGAACTGCGCGAGCGCGTCAATGGCGGCATGTCTGCCACCCCGGAGTAGCGCTCCCGCTCATCGGTCAAATCGGCTTTTCTGCGCCTGAAACAGACTGGTCTGGTTTTCAAGCATGATCCGCGCGCTGATGTTCGCACCGCTGCTGTTTCTTCTGGTGCTGTTCGCGTTGTCGAACCCGCAGCCGGTGCATCTTGGCATCTGGCCCACCGATCTTGCGGTGGACATCCCGCTTTCCATCGCCCTGATGCTCTCCGGGGCCGTCGCTTTCGTGCTCGGTGCCATCCTGCTCTGGCTGAGCGTCGTCGGCTCCCGCCTGCGCGCCCGCCGCGCTGAGCATGCGATCCGGCTGTTGGAAGCCCAAGTGCGGGACCTCAAGGCGCGGCTGGAGGCAAGCGAGCCGAAACAGCCCTCGCAGATCGTGACCACCCCCGGCAAGTCCGTCACCACGGTCGGTTGATCCCATGCCCACCGGGTTGATCGCAGCACTCGACACCACGAATCCGCAAATGGCGCAGCGTTGGGCCGGGCAGGTCGCGCCGCATTGCGGCCTGCTCAAGCTCGGGCTGGAATTCTTCCTCGCCAACGGGGCTTCGGGCCTGCGCGAGATCGATCAGCGCCCGGTGTTTCTCGACCTCAAGCTGCACGACATCCCCAACACCGTCGCGGGCGGCGTGCGCGCGGTGCTGCCTCTGCGCCCGGCGATGCTGACGCTGCACGCCTCGGGTGGGGCGGCGATGATCACCGCCGCCCGCCGTGAGGCCGAGACGGCCGGGGCGGAGCGTCCGATCCTGCTCGCGGTCACGGTGCTCACCAGCATGGACGCCTCGGCCCTGCACGCGACCGGGGTCGCCGGTGGTCCGCGTCAGCAGGTATTGCGATTGGCGCGGCTCGCCCTTGATGCCGGGGCGGATGGGCTGGTGTGTTCGGCGCATGAACTGGCGATGCTGCGCGATGCGCTGGGCGATGGCGCCTGCCTTGTTGTCCCCGGCATTCGCCCGGCGGGCAGCGATGTGGGCGATCAGTCCCGCGTGATGACCCCGGGTGAGGCAGCACGCGCCGGGGCGACGTGGATCGTGGTCGGTCGTCCGATCACCCAGGCCGCTGATCCAGCCGCCGCCGCCGCCGCCATCGCCGCAGAGATTGCCGCGTGATCCGGGTCAAAATCTGCGGCGTCAATGACGCGGCGAGTTTCGACACCGTGGTCGCGGAACGCGCCGATTACGTCGGCTTCGTCTTCTTCCCACCCTCGCCACGTTTCATCACGCCAGCCTTCGCCGCCGAGATTTCAGGCCGACATCCAGGTGGGCCGCTGCGGGTGGCCCTGATGGTCGATCCCGCGGATGATGCGGTGGCCGAGGTGGTCGACACGCTGAAACCCGATATTCTGCAGCTCAACGCCACAGCCGAACGCGCCGCCGCGATCCGGATGACATTCGGTGTGGCAGTCTGGCGCGCTGTGGGCGTGTCCAGCGAGGCCGATCTACCGAAAGGCGTGGGCGGCGTTGATGCCTTGCTGATCGAATCCAAACCGCCGAAGGACGCCACGCGGCCGGGTGGCAACGCGTTGGCATTCGACTGGAGCATCTTGGCTGGCTGGAAGCCTGGTTTCGACTGGTTGCTCGCTGGCGGCCTGAACCCGGACAATGTGGCCGATGCCGTCCGGATCGGCGATCCGCCAGCGGTGGATGTCTCCTCCGGTGTGGAATCCTCGCCCGGCGTGAAGGACCCTGCCCGCATCCGCGCCTTCATTCGGGCCGCCCGCGAGGCCAGACTGCCATGACCATCACCACCCGTCAGAGGATGATGTTCGCCATCCTCTGCTTCGTGTGGGGTTCAACCTGGATTGCGATGAAACAGGGCCCCCTGCATGTGCCGCCCGCGTTGTTCGCCGGCACGCGCTGGACATTGGCCGGCGCGTTGCAGCTGTTCTTTGTCTGGTGGCAGACCGGCCGGCTGCGGCTGCCGTGGCAGTCATTGCGCACGATCTTCATCGTGGCCATGCTGATCAACGCCTCCAATCAGCTCTTCATGCTTTACGGCCTGCGCTATGTCGGCTCGGGCATTGGCGCTGTGATCAATTCCGGCCTCACCCCGCTTTCGCTGCTCGCCTTTGCGGTGGTGATGAAACTGGAGCGGATCAACCAGCGGGTGATCATCGCGATGGGCCTCGGTGTGGGCGGCATCCTGGTGCTGTTCGGCCCGTCCGCGTTGGCGGGCGAGGTGACGGCTGCGACGTTGTTCGGCGCGTTCCTGGTCACGATGGGGACCTTCACCTATAGCGCTGGTTCCGTGCTGGTCCGCCCGCTGACCAAGGCGCACACGCCGATTGTGGTGGCGGGCATGGTCAATGTGATCGGCGGTCTGACGCTGCTGCCGATCTCGCTGATCTTCGAGCCAGGCTCACTGCATGCGCTGAATTTCGACTGGGGCTGGGTATCCTGGGCCTCCTGGTTGTTCCTGCTCGGCCCAGCCTCGCTGGGGGCGAGCACGATTTTCATGATCCTGGTGCGCGACTGGGGGCCGAGCCGCGCGGGCAGCTTCGCGTTCGTCTCGCCGATCATCGCGGTGTTTGAGGGAATTGCGATGAACGGCGAGAACCTGACGCTGATCGAGGCGGTGGGCATGGCGCTGATGCTGGCGGGGGCGTGGTTTGCGTTGCGGAAGGCATAACCGCGCCGTTGCTGTGCGAGTTCACCCATTCGCGGATCAAGACTCTCCAAATCCGTCATGGCGTCGCGGCACGACGACGCACCCCATTGACCCTTTGATGCGGCGCAATGGGGCGCCGCGTCGCTCAAGCACTCCTCAAAATGACGCATTTTTTGATCACAAATCGGAACAATTGAGTCAGATCTCTCCACGTCCCCCCAACCCAATTTTTGAACAACCCAGCAGCCGTGCCCAAGGGCTCGCGTCGCGCGGCCATGATGGCACGAGGTTTGACGCTGGCGTTTGGCGCAATCCGCCCCAAAAGCATGCCCTGCCCCGGTCAATGCGAGCGAAGCGTCGCAATCCAGACGTTGCAGAGCCGGGCTTGTGGTTCCTGGATTGAGACGCTTCGCTCGAAATGACGAGGGTGGGTGAGGATATCTATACGGCGGAATGATCGAGGCTTGGCACGGCGCGCGCAAATCCGCCCGTACCGGCTCTGGCTCACCCACTTGCTCTCCCACTTGCTCTCCCACTGGCACCACACCAAGACGCCCCGCCCGGAACAACGCCAGCAACTGCGCGATCTGGGTGGCGACCTGCCCGATCCAACGCGAGACCAGCCACCCCAGCAAGGCGTTCAGCCCCCACCCCCAGGACACAGCACGCAGCCCACACAGCACCGCCTGCAAATCGGCAGCGGAGTCATGCGCGGGAGGGATACGGGGCTGGGTGATTTCCATCCGCAATTGAACACCAGAAAAACTGGCCGGACGCAAGAAAAAAGAACATAACAAGAACATCAAAAGCGCATGAGCGCGCCGTCAACTGCCCATCCCGCCCCCAATCGGTCGAACAGCAATCGTCGGGTGGGTCCCGAACGGTCTCACCACATCCACCCCCCACCAATGGTGGGACCCTTCGGGACCACCCTTACCCGTGCCA
>CAITEF010000108.1 GCA_903891315.1 uncultured Rhodospirillales bacterium
CACCCTGCGCCGTCACCCAGCGCTGCCAATCCGGCCACCAGGAACCGGCGATCTCCGTCGCTCCTTCAAGCCAAGCCTCCGGGGTCGCCGCATTCTCCGAATTGATCCAGTGGCTGTATTTGCCGGCCTCCGGCGGATTGACCACGCCGGCGATATGGCCCGACGCCGCCAAAACGAAGCGGTTCTCGCCCTTCAGCAGATGCGTGCCCTCGAAGGTCGTGCGCCACGGCGCGATGTGGTCCTCGCGGGTGGAGAGGAAATAGGCCGGAACCTTGACCTTGCGCAGATCGATCTTGACGCCCGCCAGCTCAATCCCACCTGGCTCACGCAGCTTGTTGGCTTGATACATGTTGCGCAGATAGAAGCTGTGCATCGCCGCCGGCATCCGCGTCGAATCGCTGTTCCAATAGAGCAGATCGAACGGAAACGGATCATTGCCCATCAGGTAGTTGTTGACCACGAACGACCAGATCAGATCATTGGCGCGCAGCATGTTGAACGTTGTCGCCATCTCGGAGCCGTCGAGATAGCCGCGCTTGTTCATCTTGTCCTCCAGCGCCTGGATCTGCTCCTCGTCGATGAAGACGTTCAGCTCGCCGGTTTCCTTGAAATCCAACATCGAGACAAAGAACGTCGCTGACTTGATCCGCGTGTCCTTCTTCGCCGCCATATAGGCCAAGGTGGAGCCGAGCAGCGTGCCGCCCAGGCAATATCCGATCACATTGACAGCCTTCTCGCCGGTGGCCGCCTCAATGGCGTCCAGTGCGGCGAGTGGGCCTTCCAGCATGTAGTCGGCAAAGTTCTTGTCATGCAGCGCGCCGTCCGGATTGACCCAGGAGATCATGAACACGGTATGGCCCTGGCTGACCGCCCATTTCACGAAGCTGTTCTTCGGACGCAGGTCCAGGATGTAGAACTTGTTGATCCAGGGCGGGATGATCAGCAGCGGGCGCTTGAGAACCTGCTCGGTGCTCGGCGCGTATTGGATGAGCTGCATCAAATCGTTCTGATAGATCACGCGGCCGGGCGAGACGGCAATGTTCTCGCCCAGCTTGAACTTCTCTGGATCGGTCATGCTGATCCGAAGCTGGCCCTTGCCGCGTTCCAAATCGGCCAACAGATTGTTCAACCCGCGCACCAAATTCTCGCCACCGGATTCAGCGGTCTTGCGCAGTACCTCAGGGTTGGTGAGCACGAAATTCGATGGGCTCATCGCATCGACAAACTGCCGCGCGTAGAAATCCACCTTCTGCTGGGTGTGGGCGGGCAGATCGTCGACATGGCTGACCACGTCGTTCACGAAACGGGCACTGAGGAGGTAGGACTGCTTGATGAAGTCGAAAACTTCATTCTCTTTCCAGGCATCGTCCTTGAACCGCTTGTCCTTCGGATCGGGCTCGATCACTTCCGGCGCGGCCTCGCCCATCATGCGGCGCGCCGTGTTCTGCCAGAGCAGCAGATAATTATTCCAAAAGCCGATCTGCGCCTCGACGAAATGATGCGGCGAGGCGATCAGCTTGGCGGTCATTTCCAGGAAGGCCCCGCCGATGTTCAGCGGGTCGGGCGCGGACGGCCCTTCTTCTGCCTGTCGCTCCAGCCATTCCTTGACGATTCGCTGTGAGCGCTGGGCGATATCGGCCATCGACCGGGTGAACTTTTCCGGGTCGGCAAACGGGACGTCGATCCCAGCAAGGGTCTTGCCAGCATTCGGTGCGGACTTGCCTGCGGCCTCATCTTTGTCGGCCATCGCTTCGCATCCTTTCCGTCGACCCGCCGGACGCGCTAGAGAGGCATCCGTCGCAATGCCAGCTCTACAGGGCGGGTCCACCCATGAACAAATTTCGCATGTCTCAACGCAGCGGTGTTACAGGCGCCTCCCTGGGAACTCAAGGCCGGGCCTTGCGCTGGGCAATCTTTGCCGACATCGTCGCCCGCATGAACGTTTATCTCACCCGATATGTGGTCGTTGTTGGATTTCTGCTGCCTGCAGCGCTGCTCGGCGCGGCTGCGGCTCGGGCGCAGACTGCTGGAAGCCCAATCGATGCGCTGCACCAGGCGCAAGGTGGCACGATTGCGCAGCCGCGCGCCGAAATGCCGGGAGCAGACCAGCCATACCCAAATCTCTCAACAGTACCGCCGAAGCCGAAGCCGGTCGATGAAGCTTCCCGCGCCGCGGTGTCGCAGCGTCTGGTGGCGGATCGGGCCAATGCGCAATATGAGACCAAGATTGATCCGCTTCCGCCGGTGAAGGCCCCTCCGCCGCAGCCTTCGAACCACGATGATCTGTTCGGCGCGTCGTTGTCGGCCAGTTCATCGACAGCCCGACCGAGTGCGGCGGCTCGTCCGGTTGTGGTTGCGCAGAGCGCCGCCAAGCCGGAAGCGAAGGCGACGCCTGCTGCCGCAGCAGTTCCATCGGCCGCCAAGCCAATCCCGGCAGCGCCGGTTGAGTCGTTGCCGCCGATGGCTTCTGCTCCCCCGCGTCCGCCTGCCCTTGCCGGATCGGTTGCAATCGCCCCCACGCCGCCGCCCGTCGCACCGGTTGCGGCAGAGCCGGTGACCCCGGCTCCGGTGGCGCGCCCCATCGATTCGAGCAACAAGAACGTCGTCGCGATTGAGTTCGCGGCAGGGTCGGATCAGCTTGGTGGCGACGCGCTCGCGCGGCTCAAAGTGTTCGCCCGCACGCGCGGCAATCACACCATCGAGGTCACCGGCTTTGGTGACATCGACAGCGATGACGCCGCCGCGCAGGTGACCGGGCTCAAGCTGGCACTCGGTCGAGCACGTGCGATTGCCGGATTTCTGACCGGCGTCGGCCTGCCGCCCTCGGCTCTGCGCGTCTCCGCTGTCGCGCAAGGCCATGGCGGCGCTGCCCGTCTGACCGACTGATCTCCCTTTCGTTTTCCACCGCCGTTCTGGACAAGTGTTATGCCCGAAGAGTTCCACCGTATCCGCCGCCTGCCGCCCTA
>CAITEF010000109.1 GCA_903891315.1 uncultured Rhodospirillales bacterium
GCGCGGCGTCTGGGCGGTGGCGAACGCCTTGAGAATGTCGATGTCCGGACCGGCCACCTTGGGCTCAGGTGTCACGCCGATCAGCGCGACCTCCTCCTCGCCGCCATCGGCCTTCGCCAGCGTGAAGGTGGCGCCGGGCAGGCTCGGCACATCGACGAGCGACAGCTCGTGCATCTTCTCCAGCTTGAACCGCTTCACGCCCTTGGCGTCGCGATAACGCTTGCCGCGCCCGCCGGGCGAGATCCCGGTGTAGACGCCCTTGATGACCTTTTCCCATTCGCCGTCATCGATGACGTCGATCCCGAACGAGACCGTTTTGGCGATGTCATCGAACTCGATGCTGGAGACGACGCCGGCCGCGACCTTGCCATGCTGCCCGCGCACGTTGCCGAAGCTGGCGCCGCCGGTCACTGCGGCCTGCGCATCGGACCACGCCTTGAACACGGGCTTGCTGGCCTCGTAGTCCATCGCCTCGCCATCCCGGTCCACAGCCTCGTCCAGCCGCGCATAGACGCGCCGCGTGGCGGCATCGGCTTTCAGGATCGGGATGATCAGCGCGCTGGGCATGACGCCTCCGGGTGGAACGGAGGCCACAATGCTGTGTAAGGGGCACCGGTATCAGGCTGACAGATGCCACCCGCCGGACCGAAAACCGCGTCCGCGCAGGCGCCCCGCTCAGGACGGTTCGTGGCTGTCCGCTGTCATCGGACGGGGACCACGGCAGAAGCCGCGAAACCCCGTCTTAAATCGTCTTATGGCCGTCTTAAAATCGAACGGGCACCCGAGCTCGTCAGGTGAGCAGAGCGGCGGCCTGGAACGGCAGCAGAGCCAGGCGCCGGGACCATCCATGACCGTCGATACGCCAGCCCGGCAGGCGCGCCATGTAATTGATCCGCTCGGCCAGCGCGAAGGACGCGACCATATTCGCCGAGCTGCGCGCCACTGCCTTCGTCACGGCGGCCACCGTGCCATCTCCGCAGGCGCCGTCCACAATGGTGTCCACGGCCGTCTGCAGCCAACGTGTGGCCTCGCCCGGCCCGTTGTTAAAGCTGGCATCGAGCGTGATCAGCGCCACCGGCGGCGCCAGGTCGTCGCAACGGCAGGGTTTCCAGTAGGCATACCAAGTAAGGTCGCGCGCCTGGTCGAGCGTGAGGTCCTTCACGAGCGCCGGGAATCGCGGGCGCAGCACGGGCGGCAGGTGTTTGAGCGCGTCCTGATAGCTGGCCGTGTCGATGCCCCACCGCGTGCCGCCGAGCGTGCCCACGCCGACCGCGCCGCCGGTCCAGTTGCCGCTGTCTTCGCGGGACATATCGATCCCGTCATCCGGCGCCAGGAACCGGCCGGCACCGACCGCGCCGCCGGACCAGCATTTCGGGTCGCGCGGATCGGCATCGACCTCGTGCACCATCAGGCACGCGAAGCACTGCTCGAAGATCGTGGGGTTGCTCATCGCGTCCTCATGTCGGTGAAAGCCGCGGCGAGCGTGGGCGTGACGCCCATGCGCCACGCGGCGTGGTCGGGGCTCAGCGGGTCGGCCGGGTTGATCCTCGGTGCCAGCCCCGGCGCCAGCGAACGCCGGTGCTGCCAGCACAGCTGCGCCACGTTGTGGCGTTCCTCCGCTGTCAGCTCCTCCGGCGGCCGGCGGCAGACCGAGACGACGAAGCGACGCTCGGATGAGCCGGGCTTGAGGCGCACGGAGCGCAGCGCCGCCATGCGCCGCGCCAGTTCCTCCAGATCGACACGGGTTATCCGGTCGATGTCGTCATCGTCGAGCACGGTCACTTCGGCCATTCCTTCATGGCCGGCGTCACCGGCGAGATGTTGCAGTAGCAGCCAGGGTGGAACGGCGGCGCGAAACCCACGGACCAGCTGTCGTCCAACGCGATCGGTCCCTCGCGGACCGCTGCCATGCAGGCGATGCAGTGGTTCTCGTTCATGCCGAGCACCACGCGCTTCAGGACCCGCGCACCTCGCTTCACGCCGGCCCGCCATTGATCGATGTTGCCCTGCACCGCCGCGCGGCGCAGCTCGGTCTGCGTGATGAGCATGGCGCGTTCTTCGCTGAACGCGTGGTCGGCCACGATGCGGTCGACGAGCTGCTGCGTGCTCCAGCCTTCCTTCAGCGCCGTCACCACCAGCCTGTTGAGGGCGTTGCGCGTGGCATCGCTGACGCCGGAGACCAGCTTCGCCGCCTGGTCCTCGGCGGACGCCACCGCCAGCGGGTTCACCAGGCGGAAGGCATCCTTCACCTTGATGCCGGTGATCTTCGTCAGGCTGTCCTCGCCGGCCTTGGCCCCTTGCAGCACAGCCTGCTGCAGCACCGGTTGCGTGCTCGCCTGCACCGCCGGCCACGGCATGGCGCGGACAGCTTCATCGATCACCTTCTCCACCTTCGGTGGCACGGCCTGCGCCAGCTCGCGCGCGGCGCGCTCAGCCCGCGCCAGGTCGGATAGATCTTGCAGATCCTGGCCAAGCTCGTCCGGCTCATCACCATCCGCCGGTTTCTCACCGTCCGCCTTCTCAATCAGCGCCGGCATCGCGGCGGCCACAGCGTCCGCCACGCGCGGGGCCTGCTGCCGGAAGAAATGCGCCCAGATCTCCGTGAGGCGGGCCTCGACCGATGCCGCCTTCAACAGCGTCTCTTCCTGTTCGGCCTCCGGGCCTTTCTCCTGGTCCATCGCCGGCCCCCCGTTGTGCCCGATCTGCGGCGGCGGTGGCGGCGGGGCCAGCGCCTGTTTCAGCGGCACGGCGCCGGTGGGGGTGTAGATCAGCGGGGTATCGCCACCCTCGACCGGATCGCGACCGATATCGGCCCGCACCTCGTTGATCGTCATGACACCCATCTTGAGATAGGCGATCGCGACGTCCGCCTGCTCCTTCGGGTTGGTTTCTTCTTCTTCCCACCAAGCGAACTCGATGTCGGTCCAGCCCCAACCGCTCTCGATGCACCGATCAACGACCGACTTCACCCACTCGCGCAGCGGCGCCAGGCCTTCGGCGTTGGCCATGGCCTGCGCCGTTTCGCCGGTGGCGCGGTTCATCGCCTTCACCGCCCATTGCGGCGACAGGCTGAAGGCGTAGGACACCACCCGGGCCAGCCACTCGTCGAAATCGTCCTTGAGCGCAGTTTCCTTGGTCTGAATGATCGACTTGGCGATCTCGCCCGGCACGAACCGCGCGCGTCGGCGGGCGGCGGTGTTATCGGTCAACAGCTCGTCGAAATAGCGCTGATAGTCGCCGATCTGTTCGGGCGTCCAGGTCGGCGGCGTGCCGATCAGCACGTCCGGCACGGTGCCGGCGGTGTAGTATTCGAGCTGATGCAGGGTACGGCGCAGGGCGATGTTCACCGTCATCACCACCTGCTGCACAGGGCTCATGCCGTAGAGCTTGTAGGTGCGCAGGTTCCGCGGGAAATACAGCAACTCGTCGCGGGTGTAATTCACCGCCGGCAGGCCCTTCAGGATCTGCTGATAGGCGGGGGCGGGCGGCAGCGGCGTCCGCCCGAAATCGTCGATCACCCGCTTGATCGTGCCGCCATCGACGAACTCGAAGCCATAGGGCGCGCCGCCCATCGTCTGGCGCGGAAACACGGTGGCGGCGTCGATCACCAGCAGATCGTCGATCAGCGCGCCGATCCATTGGTTCCAGCCGTGCTCGCGGTCAGGCTTCTTGAAGAACTCGTTCAGCATGTCGAGGCGCGTGTCGGGGGCGCCCCGCGCCTCCTTGTCCTTCATCTGGAACTGATATTTCAGCGGCGCCAGCTGATCCTTGCGGGTCTGGATGGCCAGCGCCACCACGTCGCAGTTGTTGGCCAGGTTGCGCAGCTGCTCGGCCGTGATCTCCTCGTCCTGGCGCGGACGGGTGGTGAGGTTGGTGCTTTGCTGAAAGTCGAACTGCCGTCCGCCGATGCCCGGCGGCGCCTGCGGGGCGATCGGCTCGTTCGGCCCGAACCAGGCCGGCGCGCGGCCGGTGACGGCATAGACCACCGCCGTGGCGAGGCGGCTGAACAGCGCGGGACGCGTGCCCGCGCCGCCCGGTGGTTGCGTCTCGCTCACGGCTGCTGTCCCTTCTCGGCGTCGCGGCGCGCCAGCATCGCGGCGTGCTCGCGCTTGATCCATTCGAGCGCGCCGTCCTGCGGCTGGGTGATGAACGGGTCGGCCCCGGCGATCGCCATCATCGCAGCCCAGGCGCGGTCGGCGTGGCCTTCGCCGTCCCGATCGGCGACCAGGCGCGGGATGCCCGTCTCGCTGTTCACCTTCTTGATCTTGTGCAGATCCGCCCGCAGCGCCGGCTCTCCGGCCGGAATGCGGATCTTACGGTCCTCGAAGCGCATCTTCGCTGTGCTGGCGACGTTCATGCGAGCCGCGCCGACCAGGTGAATGCCGAACACACGCCCCCGGCCATAGGCCGCCTTCATGTCCTCGACCGGCTTCTCACCCATGCCGGTCTGGTCCGCGACCACCTGCCGCACGTTGTAGCGTCCCATCAGCCGGGCCATCTCGGCGTCCTGCGCCGCAAAGCTGGCGTTGCGCAGGGTGGAGATCTCACGCGTCCACATCACGTCGCCCACCAGCTCCAGCACCCAGGCGACCCACAGATCCGAGCGTCGCGCGATGTCGTTGCCGATGAAGCAGGGGCCGCCCTGATAGGCTTCCGGCCGCCCGGCGGCCTCGTCCTCGCAGGCGGTGATGACCTCGTAGCTCAGCCAGGCGCTCGCTTCGTCCAGGAACCGCAGCTCGTATTCCTGGCGCCACAGATCCTCGTCGCCGGCGCCCGCATGCAGCTCCTCGATGTCACGCGGCAGGCCATCGGCGACCGCCTGGTGAATGTCCACCTGGTGCTTCGACCAGCCGCCGGTGGCCGACGTCCAGATCTCATAGAACCGGTTGCTCTTGCCGTTCGGCGTGCTGGTGATGCGCAGCTTCAGCCCCGGCTTGGACACGACAGGGAACAGCGCGCGCCAGATCGCGCGGCTGTCCTTGTGGAAGGCGAACTCGTCGAGGAACACGTTGGCGCTGAAACCGCGGGCGGTGTCGGCGTTGGCCGGCAGCGCGGTGATGCGGCTGCCATTGGGGAACGCGACTTCGACGGCCCGGTGCACCGCATCTTCGAGCTTCAGGTCGTACTCGAGCAGATCCGCCGCCAGCCCATAGGCCTGCATGTGCAACTTCACGCCCTCGTTCATCGCCTCCAGCGCCTGGCGCTCGCCGCGTGACAGGATCACCCAGCGCGTGCGGCCACCGGCGACGTCATGCTCGACGCAGTCATCGACCAGCTCCAGCGTGGTGGTGAACGTCTTGCCGGTCTGCCGGGCGAACATGCCGATCTTGAACCGGGCGTCGTCCTTCAGCCATCGCACCTGGTAAGGATAGAGCAGCCCCATCGCTCACCCCTCGCCGGCATAAAGGGCTCGGATACGGGCGACCATCTGGGCCGGCGTCAACTTCTCGACCTCGGCTTGCGCCTGGACCTTTTCCAGGTTCTGCTCCAGCTCTTCCTTCCAGAGCTTCAGCAGTTTCAGCGTGGTGTCGACATCGGTGCGCTGCGCGCGCGACAGATCGGCCAGCGATTTGGCGTAAAAACTGGCGTCCTTCGCCGACATCTTGATGGTGCCGCCGCCCTCGCTCGCCGAGGCCATCAGCATCTGGAACATCAGCGACTGCAGCAGCTCGATCGAGGCGCGTGCCGTCCGGCCCTCTTTCGCGTCCTGCAGCTTCGGCGCCAAGGTTTCGGCCGCGGCCCGGCTGCTCTGCACCATCTCCAGCGCGCGATCGATCTTCTGCACCGCGATGGCCAAGCCGGAGCGCGACGGCATTTCGGCCGGCGGGATATCCATCTCCGCCAGATGAGCCAGGATCTGATCGATGGTGTGGCCCATCTCGCGCAGGCGAGAGATCCGATCCTGGATCTCGCGCGGCAGCTTCGTCACCTTGCTGGGGCGTGCCATCAGGGGGCGCGCCAGCGCGAGCACTCGACGCCGGGCACGGTGATGCGGCCCTGGGCCGCCATGTTGCCGCGCTCGGTCAGCCGCAGCACGCGGATGTCATCGAACCATTCCTCGGTGATGCAGCCATGCTGCAGCAGGTGGTCGATATCGGTCCGGAACGCGTCACGCGGGTCGCGGGCGAAGCCGGTGTGCTCCAGGGTGGTGCACAGCACATCCTGGTTGGCCTCGCCCATGCGGGCCAGCAGGCGCAGCATCTGCACGCGGCGGGCCTGCACCCAGTCGTCCTTGAAACTCATCCGGCGCGGTCCTTCAGCTTGCCGTCGATCAGCACGTTGAGCGGGCGCTCGATGCGCTCCAGCACCTCGTAGACGCCGCTGACCTTCGTATCGATGTTCAACGCCACACCTTCGATGCGGGTCATACGGTCTCGCAGCTCGGCGAACTCGCTGCTGTCCGGCAGGTGCTCGAAGTCGCTCTCCAGCTTCATGATCCGACCGTCGTGCTTGTCGAGCATCTCGCCCATCGGCTCCAGC
>CAITEF010000110.1 GCA_903891315.1 uncultured Rhodospirillales bacterium
TAATTTTATTATCTCCGTTCCCTTTGACTGGTTGTTCGACAAGGCGGCGGGAGGTTCTTATATTGAAACCGTCGCCGCTTACCTAGCCACGGAAGGACGAAAATATACTCAGGGAAAGCCCCTGATGGTCGTCTGGCGTCAATATCAGCCGTCCCCGGAAATCAGAGAATGGGTTCCTGTGTTTGAGCGCATCCTGATGCAGGCCGGTATCCCGGTTTACGAGGGTCTTCCCCGGGCGGTTTCCGCCCTGTCAAAACTTGTGGAATACAGCGCATTTAAAAATGATAATATCTAGATAATTCAAATAGATGCGGGCATAATTTTTTTGCAGTCTATCATGCTTTTAGTTTCCTCTAAATCCGCCGCCAAGGCCACCGGTTAATCCTGGAATTCTAACAGTTGAGGCGCCAGTTCGGCTTGCGCCCGGTCGGAGGTCATATGTTCGCGGAAAATCACCTCCATCCGCGCCGGATGACCGGCACGCACCGCGTCGCGGCCCGGCTTCGGCGTGCCCAGGCCTTGCAGATGCACGTAGGCGATCCCGGCTTCATCCAACGAGGCAGCCAGTTGCCGCTTCGAAAAACCGGGCTTTCGGGAACTGGGAACGGCCCGGACATCGATCAGCAGTTGCGTGCCGGCATTTTGCAGCGCCTGCACCACCGCATCGATAGTGCAGCCTTCGTACCCGATCGTCGCCAAATTGGCCATCAGCCGGCAGCCATCCAGTCCTCAATCAGACGACGGGCGATGCTGTCAGCGCGCGGCAGATCGAAGCCAAGCGAGGCATGGTTTCGGATGTCATCGCGGCTGAACCAGCGGGCGTCCTTCAATTCCTCCGGGTCGATTTTGATGTCCTCGGTCAGCGCCTGTGCGTAGTAACCGAGCATGATGTTGCCGGGGAACGGCCAGGGCTGGCTCGAATGATAGTGCACGTCACCGACTACGATGTTGGATTCTTCCAGCACCTCGCGCCGGACGGCTTCTTCCAGCGACTCGCCCGGTTCGACGAAGCCGGCCAGCGTGGAATACATTGTCGCTTTCGGGAAACGGACGGAATGTCCGAGCAGCGCCTTGCCGTCGCGATGCACCAGCATGATCACCGCAGGGTCGGTGCGAGGGAAATGCTGCGTATTACAAACGGTGCATTGCATCATGTGACCGGAGGTCTTGGTTTCGCACGCACCCCCGCAGACGCCGCAGAATTTGTGCCGCTGGCGCCAGTGCATCAGCCCGCGCGCATGCGCCAGGACCGAGGCTTCCGGCCGCGGCACGCCCCAGCCGACGGAGCGGAGGTCAACGAAGCTGCCAAGCGACTCCGGCAACAGCGGCAGCGGATCTTCGGTGCCGGAGATGTCGATGGCGAACACCGCACGCTCGTCAAGCATCCCGAGAAACGCCCAAGGTCCGTTTTGCATGCGCAGCACGGATGCCATTTCCCCGGAGATGTAAACCGCTTCCGGTGCGCCATCCTGCCCGGCGCGCACCAGATTGCGGCTGCGCCATACGGGCACGAACAGGGTTTCCGGATCAGCCAGGTGACTGGCGATCCAGTCGGCTTCCTCGCGGCGGTGTCCTGCGCGGTCGAGCGGGCTGGACGAATAGACGTTCGGGCGGCTGGCCAGGATAAGGGTCACGACGAATTTCCGCGTCCAAGGGTTTATTTGATGCGGGAACGTGCCACGA
>CAITEF010000111.1 GCA_903891315.1 uncultured Rhodospirillales bacterium
ACCCTCGAACGCCAGCGCGCCACCTCGAACGATTTGCAGAACGTGCTCTACAGCACCGATGTGGCGACCTTGTTCCTCGACCTGAAACTCCAGATCCGCTTTTTCACCCCCGCCACCCGCGCGTTGTTCAACGTCATCCCCGGCGATATCGGCAGACCTCTGGCCGATCTGAACTCGCTGGCGATCGATCGCACATTGTCCGACGACGCCCGCTTGGTGATCGCCGGTCTGCCCGCCAAGGATCGCGAGATCCAGATGCCGAGCGGGTCTTGGTATAACCGCCGCATGCTGCCCTATCGCGCGCACGAAAACGAGGTGGCGGGCGTGGTGATGACCTTCACCGACGTCACCGAGCGCAAGCTCGTCGCCAAATCGCTGGAGGCGGCAAGGCAGGAAGCCGACATCGCCAACCACGCCAAATCCCGCTTCCTCGCCGCCGCGAGCCATGATCTGCGCCAGCCATTGCAGACCCTCGCTCTGCTGCAAGGCGTGCTCGCCCGGACCGTCGAATCCGCCGCGTCCAAGGCGCTGGTGGTCCGGCTGGACGAGGCGCTGGGTGGCATCTCCGCCATGCTCAACGCGCTGCTCGACATCAACGAGATCGAAACCGGCAGCGTGCACGCCGAACTTGTCGAGTTCTCGCTCAACACTTTGCTGTCGCGGATGCAGCACGAATTCAGCTTCCACGCCGAGGCCCAGCAACTCGAACTCCGTGTGGTACCCTGCAGCGTGGTGGTGCGGACCGATCCGCGGCTGCTGGAGCAGATGATGCGCAATCTGCTGTCCAACGCGATGAAATACACCAAAACCGGCAAGGTGCTGCTCGGCTGCAGGCGGCATTACGGGATGATCAGCATCGAGGTCTGGGACACCGGCATAGGCATTCCCGAGCGCGAACAATTGGCGATTTTCCAGGAATACCACCAGATCGACAATGCCGAGCGTCACCGCAGCCGTGGGCTTGGCCTGGGATTGTCCATCGTCCAGCGTCTGGCGGAATTCCTCGGCCACCGCGTGCAGGTGCGATCCTCGCCGGGGAAGGGGTCGGTGTTCAGCATCCAAATCCAGGTGCCGGTGATCCCCCGCGAGGCCCAGACAGAAGCGCCGAAGATCATGTCGGTTGATTCCCATATTCTCCAACCACACGGGCTGGTGGCGGATATTCTGGTCATTGAAGACGATGCCTCGGTGTGCGACCTGCTGACATTGTTGCTTGTCGAGGAAGGCCACACCGTCACCGCAGCGGTCGATGGCGAGTCGGCTCTGACGATGGTCCGCAGCGGCAAGGTTGTCCCGACACTGATCCTGACCGACTACAATCTTCCCAACGGCATGGACGGGGTGACGGTCAGTACACGGCTGCGCAACAAGCTGTTCAAGCGGGTTCCGGTCATCGTGCTGACCGGCGACATCTCCAAGGACACGCTGCGCAAGATCGCTCAGCATGATTGCGTCCAACTTACCAAACCGATCAAACCCGCCGAACTCGCGGCTGTGATCCAGCGTCTGTTGCCGCACCCGTCGCGTGTTCGTGCCTTGGAAGAGACTGTGATGGCTCCGGCCCCTGTGGCCGAGCCGGTCCCGCTCAAACCTCGCTCGGCGCCGACCTTGTTGACCGATCCCGAAGCGACGGTGATCGTCATTGATGATGATCCTGGCATTCGCGAAGCTGTCCGTTTGGTCCTCGAAACCGAGGGCTACAAAGTGCAGACCCACGGATCGGCGGAGGAATTCCTGGCCGATGACAGCCGGCACTCGCGCGGCTGCCTGCTGATCGACGCCATGCTGCCCGGCCTCAGCGGGCTGGAATTGCTGCAGAAATTGACCGCGCAGAAACATCATCTGCCTGCGATCATCATCACCGGGCACAGCAATGTGCCCATGGCGGTGGAGGCGATGAAATACGGTGCCGCAGATTTCCTCGACAAACCGGTGAGTGCGGACGAAATCCTCGCCAGCGTCGGACGCGCGCTGGAACAGGCGAAGGATTCCAGCAAGGCCGCCGAATGGCACGACGCCGCGTCGCGACACGTCGCCAGCCTGACATTTCGCCAACGTCAGATCATGCAACTGGTTCTCGCCGGCCATCCAAGCAAGAACATCGCCGCCGATCTGGGGATTTCGCAACGCACGGTGGAAAACCACCGCGCCTCGATCATGCGCAAAACCGGCTCCAAATCGCTGCCCGCCTTGGCAAGGCTGGCATTGGCAGCGGATGACACGCTGAATTTGATAACAAATCGGAACAACTAGAGCGCCTCTCCGCGCCGACGTTTTCTGGCATTTTCCAAAGCACGTTCCCGCCGTGCCCAGGTGATCACCCCGCGTGGGAGCGGGATCTTGAAGGGCTCGGGCTTCGGCCGTGGCTTGCGCGGTTTGCGGGGTTTGGGCTGGCGCGGCGGAGTGGGCACCCAAGGCAATTCGTCAACACCCAATGCGCGCAGCAAAGGCCGTAGCACATTGCGGGCTTGTGGGTATGACTCCAGCATCGCCACCATCTCTGGCTCGGTCGTCAGCAGATGCACCAACTGCGATCGATACCCCATCGCCCGATACCCGCCAGGCCCCACGATCCAACCAAATTTCCGAGGTAGGGCGGGTCCACGACCCGCCATGGCACAGACTTTCCGAGGAGCAGCACCCTGCCTGCGCGCGCCGACGCGCAACTTGCCCGCGCGAAACCGCATCAGCATCCGCTCGACCCGCCGGAAGATCTGGCCGGTGCGGTTGTAGAGCAGGATCGTGCGCGCCCCATCCAACCCCCACATCCCCATCAACGACCGCAGCCCAAGCAGGATCGACCGCAGACTTGCGGTGATCCGGTCAGGCTCAGAGGGTAAGGGGCGATGGTCCATCGTCCAGTCTAGACCATGAAAGGGGGGTGGCTTTCAACAAAAATCGCTCTTTCCCTGTCTTCGCCCCCCCCACCGTCATTGCGAGGAGCCGAAGGCGACGTGGCAATCCATCGAAAGCCATCTCGGGCCTCGATTGATTATTTGGTTTCATTTCTTCCCACGAAGACGCGCAGATCGTCGCCCGCAGAAGCGCAGCGCAATGCGGGGAAGGCGCGATGCACCATAAAATCCCGCATCACGCTGCGCTCATGCGGGCTCCGCTACCCAATCACGCAACGGCCGCATTCAAATAATCCGCATACCCAAACAGCCCCACCTGCCCACCGGTGTGCAGAAACACAATATTCTCCTCCGGCGCGAAGAACCCCTTGCGCACCAGATCAATCAACCCCGCCATCCCCTTGCCCGAATACACCGGGTCGAGGAACACGCCCTCCGTCCGCGCCAGCAGCTTCACCGCCTCGGCCATGCCCGGCGTCGGAATCCCATACCCGTCGCCGACATAATCGCAATTCGCCATCACGCTCTCACGCGGCACCGCAGGCCCGCCCATCAGCGCCGACGTCGCCTCGGCGAGCTTGAACACATTCGCTTCCTGTCGATCCTGTGGCAGCCGCACGCCGATCCCCAGCACCGGAATCCCAGCATTCAACGCGTTGAATCCCGCCACCAGGCCCGCCTGCGTGCCCGCAGAACCCGTCGCATGCACCACGCGATCAATCTCCAGCCCCATCTCATTGGCCTGCGCCATCAACTCCAGCGCCACTGCCGCATAACCCAGCGCACCCACCGGGTTCGAGCCGCCGCCCGGAATCAGATACGGCTTCTCCCCCGCCGCCTCCAACCGCGCACCAACTTGCTCAATCGCCGCCTGCATGTCGGTGCCGCCGGCGCGGTGTTCGATGTTGATGCCCATCAGATTGTCGAGCAGCACGTTGCCGCCTTGCAGATAGTCCTTGTCATTGGTCTGCACCCGATGCTCCAGCACGGCGGTGCATTTCAGGCCGAATTTCATCGCCACCGCCGCCGTCTGGCGCACATGGTTCGATTGCACCGCACCTTGCGTGACCAGATGCGTCGCGCCGCGCGCCAAGGCCTCGCCGACGAGGAACTCCAATTTGCGTACCTTGTTGCCCCCGGTTGCGACACCCGTGCAATCATCGCGCTTGATCCACAGCGTCGGGCCGCCCAACAACTTGGACAGATTGCCCATCTTTTCCAGCGGCGTCGGGGTCTGGCAGAGTTTGACGCGGGGGAAACGGGCGAGATGCATCGGACAATCCTCGGAATTTTGCGCGCCAAGCTGTAACGCTGGCCTGGCTGGACTGTCACGCAGTCGAGGGCGCAAATCAACTGTGTCCGGGCAGGTCTTGTCGCTGGTCCACCGAGGGCCACCTGCATGTTACGAAGAGAGGAACACATCGATGCTGATCCGCACATTGCGTGGCTGGGAAATTCCGGAACGGCTGGCAACGCCGGAAGCTCTGATGCTCGGTCGCAGGGCGGCTTTGGCAGGGGCGGCGACGCTTGGGCTGGCAGCACCGGCCCATGCGCAGTTCGGCGGGCTGTTCAGCTCAGCCCCCGCACGCCCGGAACAGCCGCGCAAGCTGATGCCCGCCCAGCGCAACGAGAAATTCGTCGGCGGGCGCGTGATCACCGAGGAACGGCAGGCGATCACTTACAACAATTTCTACGAATTCAGCATGTCCAAATCCCTGGTGGGGGCCGCCCAGGCGCTCGTGGTGGATCCGTGGAGCGTCGAGATCACCGGGCTGTGCGCCAAACCGCAGAAGATCGGCCTCGAAGACCTGCTCAAGAAAATGCCGGTCGAGGAACGGGTGTATCGGCATCGCTGCGTCGAGACCTGGGCGATGACGGTGCCGTGGGTCGGCTTCCCGCTGGCCAAGCTCGTCGAGATGGCAGAGCCGAAGCCCGAGGCAAAATACGTGGTGTTCACCACTTTGGCCGACAAGGCGACGATGCCAGGCCTCGGCCAGCGCTTCTATCCCTGGCCCTACACCGAGGGCCTGACGATGGACGAGGCCCGCAACGACCTCGCCTTCATGGTCGTCGGCATGTATGGCAAGTCGCTGCCGCCGCAGAATGGCGCGCCCCTGCGCGTGGCGCTGCCGTGGAAATACGGGTTCAAATCGGCCAAGAGCATCGTCAAGGTCGAGTTCTCCGCCAAGCGGCCGATGTCGTTCTGGGAAGGTCTGCAAGACAGCGAATACGGCTTCTGGGCGAATGTGAACCCGGCGGTGCCGCATCCGCGCTGGAGCCAGGCGACCGAGACGCTGCTCGGCTCGGATGAGCGGGTGCCCACGAAAATCTGGAACGGGTATGGCGAATTCGTCGCGGATATGTACAAGGACCTGAGCAAAGAGAAGCTCTACATGTGAAGCCTGTCCGTTCGATCCAGACCCGTCTCGTCGCTGGCAAAATGCTGGCAGCCCTTGGAGCGTTTTTCCTCGTGCTCGCCTTTGCGCTCGCCGTGCTGGAGCCGCCTTTTCAGTCGCTGGGCGATCTTCTGGCCGTGCTCGACCCCACGCTGGTGGCGGTGCTCAACGCGCCGCCCGGTCCGGGGATGGCTGGCTTGGTGTGGGAGCGTGTGGTGATTCCGGTTCTGCTCCGGCCGGATTGGCTGGTGCCGACCATGCTGGGTTTGATCTGCGTGGGCCTTGCCGCGCAGCTCACCTGGTCCAAGCCGAAATAGCGGGGGCGCGATGCAGGCGGTTCTGCTCGTCGGTCTGGGTGGCGCCGCGGGCTCGCTGGCGCGCTATTGGATGACGATGCTGGCCGCCCAACTGGTTGGCGAGGCGTTCCCGTGGGGGACGTTGGCGATCAACGTGATCGGCAGTTTCGTCATCGGCGTCTTTGCGGCTTTGACCGGCGGCGACGGCGTCTTTGCTGGCAATGTGTCGCTGCGCTTGCTGGTAATGGTGGGCATTTGCGGCGGGTTCACCACGTTCTCCTCCTTCAGCCTGCAAACCTTTCTGCTGCTGCGGCAGGGCGATTATCTCTGGGCGGTGGCCTATGTGATGGGCTCGGTGCTGATTTGTCTCGCCGGTACCGCCGCCGGGATCGCGGCGTTTACGCGGGGTTAACCCTGCCGGGCGCAGAGTGCGCCCATGCTCGGACGCCGCTTCTTCCTCACCGCCTCCGCCGGATTCCTCCTCGCCGACGCTCCCATGCGGCCCATGCTGCTGCCGGGGGCGGAGAGCGGGGCAGGGCGGGACGCGTTGCTGGTCCTGCCGGGCGGCGCACGCTGCTTCTGCCCGCCGCAGCGCGCTCGCGTGCTGGCCGATCTGCCATTTCGGGCAGGTGCTGTGGTGGCGGTGCGCTTCGCCTGTGACACGCCGCAAGCCACCCAGGATCTGCTCGCTCTGATCGGGGCGGATGGCGCGCTGCTCGCCCTGGAGCGTCTGTCCTGGCAGCACGGTCGCGCCAGCTTCGTCACCCGCTTCGCCATGCTGCCGGACCGCGAACATCTCTCGCTCGAACGCGTGGCGATGTTCCCCGGCGGCGGGCCGGGGCGGCCATCGCGCCACGAGAGCTGGACTGATTATCTCCGCCGTGACGCCTCTGGCATGAGTGACGCCCCGGTTCGCCCCGCGCTTGCGGGCACCATGCAGGCCGCCTTGTCCGCCGAACGCACCCGTCTGGCCGCCTTCACCTCACGCGGAGCCCCGAACATCCCGGCCCCGATGCTGGCGGCGCTGTGTTCCGCTCCGTTTGAGCAGAATTGAGCCCTCAGGCGTGGCCTTGCGCTTCTCCGAATTTTCAAAGAACTGACCCAAAAACGTCATAACACACTGAAAGAGTGTGAGTTTTTACAAAATTGTCATACCTGTCGTTGCCTGTCTGAATTACGAACCCGCTTCGATGTCTTTTGCGTGATCGCATTCGATCAGCGCGAAAGATCCCATCCATTCTGGGTCTGCGGGGAAAATATGACGAATTCTGGCCGGTTTGGCGTTGCGTTGCTGGTGTCCACGGCGCTGTCCAGCGTCCCTGCCTTGGCCGCTCCGCCACCGGCGGCCCCGACCACGGCGAGCGTGAACGCCACCTCGCTGCTGCTCGGCTTCTCCACGCTGTACAACACCACCGCCGGGCAGACCGTGCTGTCGCAGAACCTCGCCACCACGGTCGGCATCAACAACAACGCCACCGCGGCGGTCCAGGCGCAGGGCATCAAGGACAACACGATCACGTCGCTGATCGGCTCGCTGCAGAACGGCATCATCATAGCCGACGGCTTGGGCAATCAGCTTGGTGCGGTCTACACCGCGCACACCACCACGCCGAATGCGTATTTCGGCGCGACCGCCCCCACGACGAACATTCAAAACCTGTTCAATCAGGTCACTGCGCTGACGGTCGGTGGGGACAACGCATTCACCAAGAATTTCTACGCAAACGGCTCGATCAACGGCAACGCGGCGTTCCAAGCCGCCTCGCCGACGCTGCCGAGCGGTGGCATTTTCAACGTGTATGATGCTGCCTATAAGCCGCAAAGCAACGTGAACACGATCGGTGACACGCGCCCCTACGCTGTCGCACCGCCGACCGGCACCGCCACGCCGTCCACCGCAGCGACGGCGGCTGGTTTGGCTGAAGTGTCCTACACCGCGCCCGATTTCTTCGGCACCAGCACCTCAGCTGCAACCGCAATTTGGCCGACACTGAACGGGAACGCCGCCTTCCCGAGCGGCCATGCCGAGGCCGGCTTCGTCGAGAGCATGCTGATGGCGATCATGGTGCCCGAGCGCTACCAGCAACTGGTTGCGCGCGGTGCGGAATTCGGCAACAGCCGCATCGTCATCGGCGCGCATTACGCGCTGGACGTGATCGGTGCCCGTATCGAGTCGATCTACGCGTTGACCCAGATCCTCAACAACAACCCGCTCTACACCAGCCAGACCGTCCCCGGCCTGCTCGGCGGCACCGTCACCACAACGTCGGACTTCCAGGCTCTGCTGAGTTCGGCCACCAGTGATCTGCGTTCGACGCTGACCACCGGCTGCGGCACCACCATCGCCGCCTGCAACACGACCACCACCGGTGATCGCTTCGCCAGCACGTCCGCCGACGTCTCCACCTACACCGATGAACTCACCTACGGCCTCTCCGCCGTGGGGCCGACCAATCTCGATCCGGTGGTGCCGACCGGCGCCAACGTGCTGGTCGCCACGCGCTTCCCGTATCTGACCGCGCAGCAGCAGAGCGACGTGATCGCGTCCACCGAAATCGCCTCGGGCCAGGCGCTCGACAACGGCACCGGCTATGCCCGCATCAACCTCGCCGCCGCGGCGAACGGCTATGGCGCGCTGTATAACGGCACCGGCGGCACGATCACCGGCAATGTCGCGATCACGATGAACGCGACCCTCGGCGGCTACAACGCGTATGACGTCTGGTCGAACAACATCGCCAACTACATCCAGCCCTCCACCGGCAACACCATTGTCGGCTCGCTGACCAAGGGCGGCACCGGCACGCTGGAACTGTCGGGCAATGACAGCTGGACCGGCCAGACCATCATCAATGGCGGCGCGCTGCTGTTCTCCGGCACGTCGAACCTCGGCGGCAATCTGACCAACAACAGCGTGCTGTCGCTGACCAAGCAGGACGGCACCTCCAGCCGCGTGCTCACGCTCGGCTCCTACACCGGCGGCGCTGGCAGCGTGCTCGCGGTCGGTTCCACCCTGACCAAGCCGGGGGCAACCACCGACAGCCTCGTGCTGACCAACGGCGTCACGGCGGGTTCGGCCACCGCAATCGCCGTCTACGACACCGCGCCGACCACCGCCGCCTCCTACAACCCGGTGGGCATGACGGTCGTCTCGGTGCCGAAGGGCCAACCAGCCGCTGCGGGCGAGTTCGCGCTGAGCAACGGCCCGATCAACAAGGGCCTGTTCCAGTATGCGCTGGCCTACAAGGCCGATCCGGCCTGGTTGCTCGTTGGCCTGCCGAATTCGTCGGCCTATCGCTTGGCCACGCTGCAGAGTGCGACGCAGTCGATCTGGTTCGACACAAATGCCCTGCGCGGCGACCGTCAGGTCGAACTGCGTGACGCATTTGCCACCAACAATGAAGCGCAATTGCTCAACCCGATCTGGGTCCGCACCAGCGGCATCTGGCAGAACCGCACCGATCACCGCACCACCTACGATTACAACTCCAGCTTCGCGTCCGATGCCAGCTACAACCTCAACACCACCGTCGTGGTGGCAGGTCTCGATGGCGGTCTGCGCAACGTGATCGCCTCGGGTGACTCGCTGCTGCTGGGTCTGAACGTGGGATCGATCGAATCGCGTCAGGTCTTCAAGAACTCGGGCGATCGCGGCACCTATAGCGGTGCCACCGTCGGTGCCTCGGCCACCTATCTGCGTGACGGCTATTTCAACGATCTGTCGGTGAAGGCCGATCTGCTGACGCTGTCGCTGTCCATGCCGTCGATCTCGGGCTTCGGCATCAGCACGCAGAGCCGCAACGCCAACACCTACGGCGTGATGGACTCGGCGGGCTATCGCTTCAATCTCGGAACCGCGAGCTACGCCGAGCCGCTGCTGACCGTGGCGTTTGCGCATAGCGACATCGGTGCGATGACGCTGGCCAACAGCACCGTCACCTACCCGAGCGCTGACACCGTGCGCGGTCGGATTGGCGTGCGGGCTGGCACGGTGTTCAGCGAAGGCAATGGTCATCGCCTCAGCGTGTCCGGCACAGCGAGCGTGTGGAGCCGTCTGGCGGGCTCGGCCAAGGCGACCATCAACAGCGGCACTTCCTCGCCACTGCTGACACTGACCGACCGCGCGATCCCGACCTTCGGCGAAGTTGGGCTGAATGTTGACTATGCCAGCATCGGCAGCGGCTGGTCGTTCTTTGGCAAGACCAACTACCAATATGCCACCAACTACAACGAAGTCAGCGTTGAAGGCG
>CAITEF010000112.1 GCA_903891315.1 uncultured Rhodospirillales bacterium
AACCACCATGCGTCTCGCCTTCATGGGCAGCCCGGATTTCGCCGTCATCGCGTTGCGCGCGTTGGTCAATGCCGGGCATGAGATCGCCTGCGTCTACTCCCAACCACCCCGCCCATCCGGACGCGGCCAGAAGCTGACCCCCTGCCCCGTCCATGCCGCCGCCCTGTCACTTGGCCTGCCAGTGCGCACACCCGCAAAACTGCGCAAGGGGGCTGAGGGCTGGGAAGAAGAGTGGGAATTCTTCCAAGCGCTTGATCTCGACGTCGCTATCGTCGCCGCCTACGGGCTGATCCTGCCGCAGGCTCTGCTCGACATGCCCAAACGCGGCTGCCTCAACATCCATGCTTCGCTGCTGCCGCGCTGGCGTGGGGCGGGGCCGATCCAGGCGGCCATCTTGGCGGGCGATACGGAAACCGGCGTGACGATCATGCAGATGGAAGCCGGTCTCGACACCGGGCCGATGCTGCTGCGCGGCTCGGTGCCAATCACCAACGAGACCACCGCCCCCGTTTTGCATGACGCCCTCGCCGATCTCGGTGCCGCATTGGTGATCCGCGCGCTCGCCGAGAAGCCGCAGCCCATCAAGCAGCCGGAAGATGGCGTCACATACGCCCCCAAGCTCACCCGCGAGGATGGCCGCATCGATTGGCAGCGTCCGACCGATGATATCGACCGCCAGATCCGCGCGCTGAACCCGTGGCCGGGCACTTACACCCATCTCGGCGACGAAATGCTCAAAATTCATGCCGCCATTCCCGCCGAGGGGCGCGGCGTGGCCGGGACGGTGCTGGATGATCAACTGACCATCGCCACCGAAGATTCGGCACTGCGGCTCACCAAGATCCAGGCCGCCGGACGTGCGGCGATGCCAGCCGAGGCGTTTCTCAACGGTCGCAAGGTTCCGCCCGGCACGCGGCTTACATGAAGCGCCGCGTCGCGTTGTTGATCGAATATGACGGGGCCGGTTTTTTCGGCTGGCAACGTCAGGCGGTCGGGCTTTCGGTGCAGTCGGTGCTGGAAGAGGCCTGCACCAAGCTCACCGGCGGCGACTATGTCACCTGCACGGCTGCCGGACGCACCGATTCCGGCGTGCATGCCGAGGGACAGGTGGTGAGTTGCGATCTGCCGGTTTCGTATACATCCAGTGTGATCCGCAACGCGCTGAACTACCACACCCGCCCGCATCCGGTGGCAGTGCGGCAGGTGGCCGAGGTCGATGCGGACTGGAGTGCGCGGTTCTCCGCCCAGGGGCGTGCCTATCGCTATATGATCAACACCCGCCCGGCCCGTCTGGTGCTGGAAGATGGCCGCGCCTGGCATGTGCCGCGCGATCTTGATGTCGCAGCGATGCATGAGGCCGCCCAGCATCTGGTGGGGCGGCACGATTTCACCTCGTTCCGCGCCTCGTCCTGTCAGGCGAAATCACCGTTGCGCACGCTGGATCGGCTGGATGTGACACGGCACGGCGAGCAGATCGTTATCATTGCCGAGGCGCGCAGCTTTCTGCACCATCAGGTGCGCAACATGGTCGGCACGATCAAGCTGGTGGGGGATGGGAAGATGAAAGCCGCCCAGATCGACCGCATCCTCGCCGCCCGTGACCGCTCGGCCGCCGGGCCGACTGCCCCGGCAGAGGGGCTGTATTTCACCCGCGTCGAGTACGATCCGGACCCGTTCACCCAGCCGGGTTGAGATGCACCATCAACAAGCGCGGCCCCATCACCAGGGCCAGCGTGGCGAGGTCGCAGAGAACCACCAGCAGCGTTGCCTGCACCCGTGACAGCCCCAAGGCCCTGCGGGCGAGGAACCAGTGCAGCGCCACGCCGTAGACCATCAAGGTCAGCACACTGCCCAACACACCGCCCTGCCCGGTCGGAATGCCCATCTGCCGCAACAGCCACAGCGCCGAGAACGAGGCACCGAAGGCAATCGGCACGATCCATTGCGTCCAGTTCGTCGCCACCGCGTAGCCGAGCCAGCGCTCCCCGGCCTGCCAGCGATTGGCGAGATATTCGCTGATGATCAGCGGGGTCAGCAGGGCGACCACACTGGCGAGCAGATCGCCCAACGCCTCGATCACATTGCCACTGCTGAATTCCAGGAGTGAGCCCACCAGCGGAAACGCCACCAAGGGGGCAAGGCTGTTGAGGAAGCCATTTCGGCTCACATCAAACTCAGCCAGCCCTTCGACACGAAAGCGGGCGATGCGGACGATGCCGCGTATGATGCTCATGGCAGGAATTCGTCCAGGATACCGGCATAGGCGCGCGTCAACGCCTCCAGATCGGCGAGCGAGACGCATTCATCCGTCTTGTGCATCGTCTGCCCGACCAGCCCGAACTCCGCCACTGGGCAATGCAACGCGATGAAGCGGGCATCCGATGTCCCGCCGCCAGTGTCCAGACGCGGTGCCACACCCGTCGCCCGCTCGACAGCGCGACGCAATTTGTCGACTTCCGGGCCGGGCTCGGTGAGGAAGCTCTCGCCCGAGACCTGCACATCAAGCTCGAAGCGATCCGCGTATTTGCTGGCGACGGCGCGAATCCAGGCGGCGAGGTCTTTGCTGCTGTGCAGATCGTTGAACCGCATGTTGATCTTGGCCGTGGCCTCGGCCGGGATCACGTTTGTTGCCGGGTTGCCGACATCGAAGGAGGTGATCTGCAACGTCGTCGGCTCGAACCACTCGGTTCCCGCGTCCTTGGGGGAAGCGGTCAACGCCTGCAGAATCGCCACCAGCCGGTGCACCGGATTGTCTGCCAGATGCGGATAGGCGGCGTGGCCCTGGATGCCATGCACAGTGAGACTGAAATTCACGCTCCCCCGGCGGCCGATCTTGATCACCTCGCCCATCTTGTGCGGGTTGGTCGGCTCGCCCACCAAGCAAAAATCCGGGATCTGGCCGTGCTGTTCCATCCAGCCCAGCACCTTCACGGTGCCGTCGGTCGCAGGCCCCTCCTCGTCGCCGGTGATCAGGAACGAGATCGAGCCGGAGAGCGGGCGCTTGAGGCGTTCTGCGGTGGCGGCGACGAAGGCGGCGATTCCGCCCTTCATGTCACACGCGCCGCGCCCATAGAGCACACCATCCTCCACCTCGGCGGAAAACGGCGCATGCCGCCAATTGCCACCGCCGGAGGGCACCACGTCGGTATGCCCGGCAAAACAGAAATGCGGGCCTTCGCTGCCGATCCGGGCAAACAGATTGGGCGTGGTGCCGAACGGCAAATGCGTGACGGTGAAGCCCATCTTCGTCAACGCGGAGTCGAGCACCTCCAACGCGCCCTCATCCGCCGGGGTGACCGAAGCGCAACGGATCAGCGCCTGGGCGACACTCAGGGCGGATGACAGATCGAGTTCGGCCATCAATCGCGCAGCAGATCGTTGATCGAGGTCTTCGAACGGGTCTGCGCATCGACGCGCTTGACGATCACCGCACAGGCCAGAGACGGCCCAGGCTGGCCATTCGGGAACGGCTTGCCCGGCAGGCTGCCGGGCACCACCACCGAATAGGGCGGCACATGGCCAACGAAGATCTCGCCGGTTTCGCGGTCGACGATCTTGGTGGACGCCGAGATGAACACGCCCATCGCCAGCACCGAACCACGCCCGACGATCACGCCCTCGACCACCTCGGAACGCGCGCCGATGAAGCAATCATCCTCAATGATTGTGGGGGCTGCCTGCAACGGCTCCAACACGCCGCCAATGCCAACGCCGCCGGAAAGGTGGCAATTCGCGCCGATCTGCGCGCAGGAGCCGACGGTGGCCCAGGTGTCGACCATCGTCCCGCGCCCGACATGGGCACCGAGATTGACGAAGCTCGGCATCAAAATCACGTTCGGCGCGATAAAGGCCGAGCGGCGCACAACCGCACCCGGCACCGCGCGGAACCCCGCCTCGCGGAAACGCTCGGCATCCCAGCCCGCCGTCAGCATGCCCACCTTGTCATAGACCGGCGAACCGCCAGCCCCCGGCATCGGTGCGCTGTCATGCAGGCGGAACGAGAGCAGTACCGCCTTTTTCAGCCATTCATGCACTTCCCAGCCTGACCCGTCGGCCTTTGGCGAGGCGACGCGCAGCCGTCCGGCTTCGAGTTCGGTCAGCGCGCGCTCGACCGCCTCACGCGGCTCACCGGTGGAGCTGGAGTTGATGGTGTCGCGGTTGGCCCAGAGGGCTTCGATGATGGTCTGCAGAGACGGCGTGCTCATGATCGGTCCAATGGCAAAGGTCCGATGGATGTGCCGCCCGCGTCGCCCTCTGTCAATTGCGGCCAACGCAGCCCGTTAACCCGGGCTTTACTGGATTGGGGTTTCATTCCGCTCAAAGGATGCCACGCGGATGACAGCACAGACAGCCCGGCCAGAGATTGCCACGACCTCGCTTGGCCTCAAGCGTGGCCATTCTCTGCGCAAGCCCGCCGAGGCCACGGGGGAGGTCAACGCGGCAATGTTCGAAAGCCGTCAACGTTGGCGGGATTTCGCGCTGATGGTGGGCGATCTGTGCTTCGAGACCGACGCCGCGGGGCGGTTCGTCTTCCTCGCGCCAGACCCTCTGCTGGGCTGGAAGCCGGAAGAGTTGCTGGAGACCGATGCCGATCTGATGTTGGCGGGCAACGCATTCTCCGCCGGATTCAACCCGTTCCGCCCGACCGAGCCGGTGCGCAGACGCCGGGCCTGGTTGCGGCGGGCAGATGGGACCAGCGTGTGTTTCGTCTTCGCCGCCGCCCCATTGCTCGACGGTTCGGGCCAGATCGTCGGCGCACGCGGGGTCGGGCAGGATATTTCGCAGCAAGAAGGCCACGATTCTGAAGTCGCCACAGCCCTGCGCCGCACCGAGGTGCTGGACCATATACTGTGGCGAATGCGTCGCGAAGTGCTGGCGCCGCGCATGATGCAGGCGGCCTTGGAGGCCATTGCCACCTCGCTTGGGCTGGAAGGAGCGGCGGTGCTCGATCTGGCCGGGGATGGCGTGTTGCCGACGGTGCTACACCAGACCGGTGCCGGATTGTCATCCGTGCTCTACCGTGCCCTGGCGATGCTGGAATCCGACGAGCCGCATGCGGGCGTGCTGGGCGATGATGGAAGGTTCCTGCTGGTCTGTCCCTGTCAGACGAGATTCGGTGCCAGTGCCGGGCTGGCGCTATGGCGGCCGCAGGGCGGACGCGCGCTTGATCCGGATGACGCGACGCTCGCCGCATCGGCCACCGGGCTGATCCGGATGATTCTCGAACATGAATCGATCCAGCGCGAGATGGCACGCCAAGCGCGCACCGATCCGCTCACCGGCCTGCTCAACCGGCGCGCCTTTCTCGATGAAATGGGCCGCAGGCTCGACCGGCTGGAACATGAGCAAATGCCCGGCACGCTGCTTTACATCGATCTCGACCATTTCAAGGCGCTCAATGACAGCCAGGGCCACGATCTGGGGGACGAGGCGCTGTGCCTGACGGCTGCTTTGCTGCGCAGCACCGTGCGCCCGCAGGATCTGGTGGCACGGCTGGGTGGGGACGAATTCGCAGTCTGGATGGACAGCGCCGACGAATTCGCCGCCGCCGAACGCGCCGAGGCGTTGCGCCTGCAAGGCCCTGAGGCGTTGGCCCATCTCGCCGGCCCAAATGCTCCGCCGGTGACGATGTCGATCGGCATCGCCACGCGTTGGCCTGGGCTGGCCGAGGATGTCGAGATCCTGATGCAGCGGGCGGATCAGGCGATGTACGACGTCAAACGCGCCGGACGCGCGCATTGGCGGGTCAACCGGGTGGAGGATTTGCGATGACCGCCGAAAGCGCCGAGGCGCAATTGCTCGACGAAGCCGAACGCGTGCGCCTGGCGGCCAGCAACGCAGCACCGGTCTCTGCCCTGCGCAGCCTCGCCACCGATCCGGCGGTGATGGTCAGGGCCGCGGTGGTGATGAACCAGTCAGCGGGCGCGTCGCTGTTCGCCGTGCTCGCCAAGGACCCGGATGATCGCGTGCGCGCATTGCTCGGGCGGCGACTGGCGAGCCTGCTGCCCAATCTTTCGGCGGAGGATCGCGCCCAGCTGCGCGATCACGCGATCAGCACGCTGCTCACTTTGGTCAATGACGCGGCCGAGCGGGTGAGAATGGCGATCTCTGACGTGCTCAAGGACATGCCGGGCGTGCCCGCCTCCCTGGTGCAACGTCTGGCGCGCGACATCTCGATTGCGGTGGCCGAGCCGGTGATCCGGCTTTCGCCGGTGCTGACCGATCAGGATTTGCTGGCGCTCGTTGCTGCACCGCCGACACCGGCCACGGTGATCGCCGTCGCCCGCAGGCCGGGATTGACGGCGCAGGTGGCGGCCAGCATCGCCGATTGCGGCAACAGCGACGCCATCGGGGCCCTGCTGGGCAACCGAACGGCTGCGATCAGCGAGCAAACACTCGACCGGCTGATCGACCATGCCGCCCAGCATGCCGAATGGCAGGCCAATCTGGTCCGCCGCCCGCGATTGTCGGCACATGCTGCCCGCATCCTGGCAGAGATCGTCACCGGACAGGTGTTGCAGGAACTCGCCGAACGCGCCGATCTGCCCGGCGATCTCGGGCAGACTTTGGCCGCCCGGATCGCCCCTGCGCTGAGTGACAATGGGGCGGCGAACCAACCCGGCCAGCGCGATGCGCCGACATTGGAGCAGGCGGCCGAGGTCGCACGCGGCATGGCGAAGGCCGGACAACTCACCGAGGACACGTTGATCGCAGCCGCCAGACGCGCCGAGACAAGGCTCTGCACCGCCCTGCTCGCCACCTCGGCCGGTGTGGCAGTTGAGGTGGTGGACCGGGCGGCGCGGCTGCGCAGTGCCAAGGGATTGGTGAGCCTGATCTGGCGCGCCGGGTTCACCATGCGCGCAGCCGGCCCGATTCAGACCGTGCTCGCCCGCCTGCCGCCCGAAGCCGTGCTGCACCCGGGCGAGTACGGCGAATTCCCGCTCGGTGCCGAAGAAATGCGCTGGCAGGTGGAGTTTCTCACCCGGATCGGGCGGGAGGGTCCTGGATTTGGGTGATCCACCATATGCCCGATCAACCGCGCATCACGCGGTGATCATCGTTCCAATCCCGCCCTCGGTGAACAGCTCCAGCAGACAAGCATGCGGCTGGCGGCCATCGAGAATAACAGCCCCCTTGACGCCACGCTTCACCGCATCGACGCAGTTTTCCACCTTGGGGATCATGCCGCCGGTGATCACACCGTCGGCGATGCCGCGTTCGACATCGGCGACACTCATCTCCGGGATCAGCTTCTTCTCGGCATCCAGCACGCCAGCGACGTCCGTCAGCATCAGCAAACGGCTGGCGCCGAGAGCACCGGCTATCGCCCCCGCGATGGTGTCGGCGTTGATGTTGTAGGTCTGCCCGTCCGCACCCACGCCAACCGGCGCGATCACCGGGATCAGGCCGGCACCGGTCAGCGCGTGAATCACGCGGACATCGACATGCTCTGGTTCACCGACAAATCCCAGATCAAGCACGCGCTCGATCCGGCTGCCGGGGTCGGTCACCATGCGGGAGAGCTTGCGGGCGCGGATCAGCCCGCCATCCTTGCCGCAAATGCCAACTGCCAGCGCTCCGGCGCGGTTGATCAGCCCGGTGACCATTTTGTTCACGGTGCCCGCGAGCACCATCTCCACCACCTCCACCATCGCCTCATCGGTGACGCGCAGGCCGTCGATGAAGGTGGACTGGATGGCCAGCCGCTTGAGCATCGCGTTGATCTGCGGCCCGCCGCCATGCACCACCACCGGGTTCATGCCGACCTGCTTGAGGAGCGCGATGTCGCGGCCGAACATATGGGCCAGGTCTTCCTCGCCCATCGCGTGGCCGCCGTATTTGACCACGATGGTGGCCCCGGCATAGCGGCGCAGGAAGGGCAGCGCATGGGCCAGAATCTTCGCCTGTTCGGCGGCGGATTCGTAAACCGGCTCGTCGAATTTGTCCTGTGGGCCGCTCATCCCGGGCATCCTTCCTGGAGGTGTTTCGCGCCTTGTGCGGCGACGTGGCGCTGCGGTCAAGAAACCGGGCGCGCGAGGCTCGTCAGATCAGCGCGCAACACGTCGATCCCGATGCCCTTCTCGCTGCTGGTGGTGATGATATCGGTCAGCGCCGCCGCGTGCTTGCGGGCGAGAGCCTCAACTTCCGCCTGCTTCTTGGCCAACGCCGCAGGCTTCACCGCATCGGCCTTGGTCAGCACAAGACGATATAGCACTGCCGCCTTGTCGAGCAGTTTCAACGCCTCAATATCGTTGTCCTTGATCTCGACACGGGCATCAAGCAGCACGATCACCCGCTGCAAGGTGGGCCTGCCGCGCAGATATTCGAACATCAGCCCCTGCCAATCTTCCTTCACCTCGCGCGCCGCCACCGCGTAGCCGTAGCCTGGCATGTCCACCAGCGCCAACCGGTTGCCGAGATTGAAGAAATTGAGCTGCTTGGTGCGCCCAGGCTCAGACGATACCCGCGCCAACGCCTTGCGGCCGGTCAGCGCGTTGATGATCGAGGATTTGCCCACGTTCGAGCGGCCCGCAAAGGCGACTTCCGGCAGATCGGGCTCGGGCAGTTGATCGAGACGTTGGGCGGCGAAGAAGAAATCGCATGATCCGGCAAACAGCAGGCGGCCTGCCTCAATGGCCGCCGCCTGCTCCTGCGCTTCCTGTTCCGGCGTCCGGCTGAACCGGTCGCGCCAGACTTCGTTCGGGTTCTCGGGGATATCGCTCAGGATTTCGCCCCGGCCTTTTCATTGCGAAGCCTGGTGCGACGCATGATGAAGCTCTGCTGCAGGATGGTCAGCGAGTTGTAG
>CAITEF010000113.1 GCA_903891315.1 uncultured Rhodospirillales bacterium
ATACGCCCAATCAAGCCACGGCATCAGCGCCGCGACATCCGACGCCTCAATCGTTGCTCCACCCCAGATCCGCAGCCCCGGCGGGGCGTCGATATAGGAAGCGATGTCGTGGGCCACGCCTGCGGTGTCCAACAACGCGGCCAGTTTGCGCGAGGTCTTGAATTGGGTCTCGCGATCCAGAGCCATGAACCAGGGCGCCGTGATCCGCAGGCAGATCGAGGTCGAAGAACGCAAATCCGGATCGGCGCAGAGGAATTTCGCCCAGTCGCTTTTGGCCTCCCAGGCGGCAACGGCAGCGAGATTGGCTTGCGAGCGGGCGATCAATCCGGGCAATCCGCCAACGCGCTCGGCCCAAAGCAGCCCGTCGAGCGCATCCTCAACACAGAGCATCGAGGGCGTGTTGATCGTCTCGCCACGGAAAATCCCGGCATTGAGCTTGTCGCCCTTGGTCAGCCGGAACACTTTCGGCATCGGCCAAGCGGGCGTGTGGCTTTCCAGCCGAGCAACCGCACGCGGTGACAAAGCGAGCATCCCGTGCCCCGCCTCACCACCCAGCACTTTCTGCCAGGACCAGGTGACGACATCGAGCTTGTCCCAGGGCAGTGCCATCGCGAACGCCGCCGAAGTCGCGTCGCAGATCACCAGCCCCTCGCGATTGGCTGGCAGCGCGTCTCCATTGGGCAGGCACACGCCGGAGGTGGTGCCGTTCCAGGCGAGCACGATGTCATGCGCGGGATCGAGCAGCGAGAGATCCGGCAATGCGCCGAAATCAGCCGCCAAAACGCGGGCATCCTTCAGCTTCAACTGCTTGACGATATCGCCCGCCCAAGTCGTCGAGAACGTCTCGAAGCTCAGCACATCCACCGGGCGCGGGCCCAGCAGCGACCAGAGCGCCATCTCGACCGCGCCGGTGTCAGAGCCCGGCACCACGCCGAGCACCCAATCCGACGGCATGCCGAGCAGCGCCTTGGAGCGGTCGATCACCTCTGTGAGTTTCGACTTCGCCGACGCCGCACGATGGCTGCGGCCCAGCATCGCCGATTCAAGCACGGCGAGCGACCAACCCGGACGTTTCGAGCAGGGGCCGGAGCCGAAATTCGGATTTGCAGGGCGGGTGAGTGGGCGGGCGATCTGGTTCATCATTCCGTGGTAACTCTGGCCGAAGACAGGCTCAACCCCCGCAGATGCAACGGGCTCCTACCGCCAGCGCAGCAATACCCGCTCCAACTGGCCGACAACGAACGACACGCAGAGCCCAAGCAGCGACAGCACCACAATGCCCGCCAGCAGATCATCCGTGGCGTAGAGGTTGCCCGCCTGCAGAACAAAGGCCCCGATGCCGTGCTCGGCACCGATCATTTCAGCCGCCACCAGCAGCACGATGGCGGTTGCGGTGGTGATGCGGAAACCGGCGAAAATCGATGGCAACGCCCCCGGCAGCACGATTTTCGCCACGATCGACAGCGGCCGCAGCCCGAAGCTCTGGCCCATCCGAATCAATCCGCGCGGCACCGCGTCCACACCGGCAACGGTGTTGATCACGGTGGGGAAGAACACCCCGAACACCAGCGTGACGATCTTCGAGCCCTCGCCGATGCCGAACCAGATGATGAACAACGGCACCAGCGCGATCTTCGGGATCGGGAACAGGGCTGAGACCAGCGCCATCCCGGAGGAGCGCGCAATGCTGAACAGGCCGAGCAACAGGCCGAAAATGATCCCGGTGATGGTGCCGATCACCCAACCGATGGCGAGGCGTTGCAGCGAGGCGGAGAGATGTTCCCACAATTCGCCTGACGCGTAGAGATTGCGCAGTGATTGCAGGATCGCCTCGGGCGACGAGGCAAACTGGGTGGAAATCCAACCTTGCGACGCGGCCAGTTGCCAAAGTGCTATGGTGGCAATCAGCGTGAGCAGCGAAATAGCGCCGTAAGTCTGCGGATTGTAGCCGCTGGCGCGGAACGGAACCCGGCGATCTTGCAGCATCACGCCAATTCCCGCGCCGCTTCGGCGGCATCATCGCGCAGCAGCGCCCAGAGCCGTTGCTCAATCGCCATCAACGCCGTGTCATCCGGCCGGCGCTCCGCCAGTGGCATGTCGATCCGTATGATCTCCCTTACCCGGCCGGGACGACGGCCAAGCACCACGATCGAGTGGCCGAGCCGCACCGCCTCCGGCAGGTTGTGGGTGACGTAGACCGTCGTCACACCAGTGCGCGCGATCAGTGCGGCAAACTCGTCGAGCAGCAGGTCGCGCGTCTGGGCATCAAGCGCTGACAAAGGCTCATCCATCAACAGCACCGCCGGACGCACCGCCAGCGCGCGAGCAATTCCAACACGTTGGCGCATGCCTCCGGAAAGCTGGCGCGGCCAGGCATCGGCAAATTCGGTGAGCCCGGTCAGCGCCAGTACCTCGGCCACCCGTGCCGCGCGCGCGGCCTTGTCCATCGCGTGGTCTTCCAGGACGAGCGACACATTGCCCGCAACACTGCGCCAGGGCAGCAAGGCAAAGTCCTGAAAGACATAGGTCAGCGGATTGAGGCAATCCGCACCGGGATCGCCATGCAGCACCACCTCGCCCGCCTCCTGCGCCACCAGACCGCCGAGAATGCCAAGCAATGTCGATTTGCCGCAGCCAGACGGGCCGACCACAACAGTGACTTCTCCAGGCGGGATCTCGATGTCGATCCCCTCCAGCGCCTTCAATCCGCGATAAGCATGCGACACCGCGCAGACCGACAGGCCGATCCCACGGCGCTCCAGGGCATCAAGTGCCACATCGCTCATCGTGTGGGCAGGAACCGCGTGTCAATGATCGCTTCCGGATCAATGTCGCCCTTCACCATGCCCTGCTGCGCAAACCAAGCGAGCTGAGCGCGCACATCAGCGACGTCGAGTGCCGCACCATCGTCGTACCAGCCAATGCCTTCGCGGATCTTCTGCGGCCCATCCGGGTCGGAGGCGAAGATGAATTTGCGGATATCGGCAATCGCGGCATCGGTGTCGGCCGCAATGCGCTTGGGTTCCAGAAAGGCACGGCGGTAATCCGCGACGCCCTGACGATAGGCATCGCAGAAGCCTTTGAGATCGCTCATCCGGCTGTCAATCGTGCGCGATGGCGCGAACAAGGCGGTGATCTGGTAGGGCACCAAATCGCCAACCCAGCCGATGATGTGCACCTCACCCGCATCCGCCATCGGCTTGGCGACCGAGGCAATGATCATCGTAGCGTCGACCTGCCCGGTCTTCACCGCAGCCACCATGTTCCCGATCTGCTGCAGCGGACGCAGGGTGACGCTGTGCAGGTCGAACCCGCCCTGATCGGCAATCCGGCCCAGCATGTAATGGAACGACGAGCCGTATTGGGTGATGCCGAAACTATGGCCGCCAAGCTTGCCCGCATTGGTCAGCCCCGCCGCAAAGGCGGCCTTGGAAACCACCAGCGCGGTGAGTTGGAAGCCCTTCTGCTCATGCAGACCGCCACCGATCACCTTGAGCGTGCCGCGTCCGGCAAGGCTGAAGAACCCGCCGGTGAGTGCGGTCACGCCGACATCGATGTCGCCCGCGACGGCTGCGGCGGCAATCGGCTGGGCGGCGTCGAAGAAGACGAACTCGACGGGCGTGCCATGTTTTTCAAAATAGCCGCGCGCCTGCGCCATGTAGAAGGGGGCGGGCGAGAGCGTGTGAAGCAGCCCCAGCCGCAGCTTCATCCCGGTGGCCCGAGCCGGGCGGCCGATCAGCGGCGCGGAAGCAGCGGCCAGCGAGGTGGCAAGAACGCCGCGTCGAGTGATGTGCATCGGTTTCCCATCCTTTTTCGCAGGATTTTGTCAGCTCATTTCGCGTTGGAAGATCAGTATCAAATTGTTCGCAGGCATCGACACGATCTCCGGCGCGGCAAAGCCGTTCGCTGCCGCACATTCGGCCACAATCGACACGCGGCGCAAACCCCATAACGGGTTGCGCGCCTGCAGATCGAGATCGAAAGCCAGATTGCCAGGGGCCGTCGGCACACCGTCCTGCAGGAACGGCCCGTAGACGATCAGCAGACCGCCCTGCCCCAGCGCCGCCGAGGCGTTGCGCATCAGCCCTTCCGTCGCCGCCCAGGGCGAGATGTGAATCATGTTGATGCATAGCACGGCATCCGCCGTCATCGCGGGCCAGGCCGACGTCGCATCAAGCGCCAATGCCGGGCGGATATTGGCGGCCCCTTCGGCCCAAGCATCAATGCTGACGCGGCGATCGGCTTCGGGGTCCGACGGCTGGAAGGTCAGCCCCGGCAATGCCTGGGCGAAATACTGCGCGTGTTGCCCGCTGCCGCTGGCGATTTCCAGCACGAGTCCCTGTTTGGGCAGAACACGCCGCAACACGTCCAGAATCGGGGCGCAGTTGCGCTCAAAGGCAGGCGTGTGAAGCTTTGCGTCGGCCACGCTTAGTAAAGCACCCGGGCGCGGATGGTGCCTTCGATCTTGCGCAGATCGCCCAGCACTGCGTCCTCATCGCCCGACCCTTCGGCGTCGATCACCACATAGCCGAGTTCACCGGCGGTTTGTAGGAACTGCGCTGCGATGTTCTGGCCGCGCTTGCTGAACGCGTCGATGACGCGGAACAGCAGACCCGGCACGTTGCGATGCACATGCATATAGCGCGTGCCGGTCGGCGTCTTCGGGAGCTGGACCTGCGGGAAATTCACCGCGCCCACCGTGTCGCCCACATCCGAATAATCGATCAGACGACGCGCCACCTCCTCACCGATGCGCGCCTGCGCCTCAGAGGTCGAGCCGCCGATATGCGGGGTGAGCAGCACGTTGGGCAGGTTCTGGATCGGCGTGTTGAACCGCTCATTGTTCGAGCCGGGCTCGTAGGGGAACACGTCCACCGCCGCCCCGCCGATGCGCTTGTCGCGGATGGCGGTGGCCAGCGCCTCAACATCGAGCACGGTGCCGCGCGCATTGTTGATCAGGATGGCCCCGCGCTTCATCAACGCCAATTCGCGCTCGCCGATCATGCCCTCGGTCTCGGCGGTCTCCGGCACATGCATCGAGACGACATCGGCTTCCATCAGCAGCTCATCGAGTGTGGCCATTTTCTGCGCGTTGCCCATCGGCAGCTTGGCGGCGGTGTCGAAATAGATCACCCGCATGCCCATCGCCTCGGCGAGCACCGAAAGCTGGCTGCCGATATTGCCATAGCCGATAATGCCAAGCGTCTTGCCGCGCACCTCGATGGACCCGGCGGAAGATTTGTCCCACACGCCGCGATGGGCGGCGGCCGATTTGTCCGGGATGCCGCGCATCAGCATGATGATCTCACCGATGGTCAGTTCGGCCACCGAGCGGGTGTTGCTGTAGGGCGCGTTGAACACCGGAATGCCCGCGTCACGCGCGGCGTCCAGATTGACTTGGTTGGTCCCGATGCAGAAGCAGCCCACCACCATCAGTCGGTCAGCGGCGGCGAAGACCTCGTCGGTGAGTTGGGTCCGGCTGCGAATGCCGAGGATGTGGACGCCCTTGAGCGCCTCGATTAGGCCATCGCCATCCAGCGCACCCTTCATCCGGGTGATATTGGTGTAGCCATCCTGCTCGAACATCGCCACCGCAGTGTCGTGAATGCCTTCGAGCAACAGGATCTTGATCTTGTCTTTCGACAGGGACAGGCGTTCGGAAGAGATCAGCGTCTGGGACATGGGCCACCGGTGCGATAGAAGCGTCGTGCGTATGTAAGGAGAAGCTGGTGCAAACGGAAGCCGAAGCGCAATTGCGTCGCCTGCTGGACATCATGGAAGCCCTGCGTGATCCGCAGACCGGCTGCCCGTGGGACCAAGCGCAGGACTTCGCCTCCATCGCGCCCTATACCATCGAAGAGGCCTATGAGGTGGCCGACGCAATTCTGGCCAAGGATTTCGCGGCTCTGCCGGACGAACTCGGCGATCTGCTGCTGCAGGTGGTCTATCACGCACGGATGGCCGAGGAGGAAGGGCGTTTCGCATTTGCCGACGTGGCGCGGGCGATCTCCGACAAGATGGTGCGCCGCCATCCGCATGTCTTCGGCGAGGAAGCCGCGCGTGAGGCCGGGATGCATATGCTCGCCTGGGAAGAACAGAAACGCGCCGAGCGCGCCGCGCGGGCGGAGACCGGAACATTGGCTGGGATTCCCGCGGCCCTTCCTGCCCTCACCCGCGCCCTCAAACTGACAGCCCGCGCCGGGCGTGTGGGCTTCGACTGGCCGGACGCGCCCGCGGTGCTGGAGAAGCTCGCCGAGGAAGTCGCCGAATTGCGCGCCGAATTGCCGGAGGCCGATCCGGCACGATTGGCCGATGAAATGGGCGATGTGCTCTTCGTGGTCGCCAATCTCGCTCGCAAACTCAACCTCGACCCGGAATCCTGTCTGCGTCAGGCCAACGCGAAATTCTCGCGGCGGTTCGGCGAAATCGAGACCGCATTGGCCACCCAGGGCCGTACGCCGAGTGAGGCATCGTTGGAGGAGATGGAGGCCTTGTGGATGGAGGCAAAGCAGCGGGAACGCGCACGCTCGTAGGACGGACCAGCGCAGCGCAGTCCGCCCTACAAAGACTCGGGCAACAACGCATCTCGCAACGCCTGCCACGACTCCCGATTCGTCGCACAGATCAGCCCACCCCGGATATTGTCCGCCCGATACGGCGAGCCATCGAAATGCGCGGCATATCCGCCCGCTTCCTGGTGCAGCAGCCAACCCGGCGCGTGGTCCCAAGGGTAGAGCCGGGCATAGAACAGGAAATGGCAGAATCCGCCCGCCAGCAGCCGGTATTCCTGCCCCGCACAGCGATAGACGAAACTGCCCGCCACCGCAGGAAGGCGCGCGGCGACTTTCGGGCCGAGATCACCAGGCAGAAACCGCCACGACACCCCGCCATTCATCTCCGAAAGCGGCACCGGATCCGCCACGCGCAGATCGCGCTGTCCGCCGCCGATGGTCTCGATCCACGCCCCCTCACCGCGCAAGGCGAGTGCGGTATCCTGGCCGATGGGATCGTGAATCGCGGTGCCGACCACCTCACCGTGCACCAGAACCGCGGCCATGCAGGCGAACAAGGTAAAGCCGGATGCGAAATTGCTGGTGCCGTCCACCGGATCGACGACGAAGGCCAGATCGGCCTGCATCAGACCGTCCATCACCCGCTCATCCGCACTCGCCGCTTCTTCACCGACCACCAGACAACCGGCAAACGCCTTGTGCAAGGCGGCGGTGATCTGGCGCTCGGCCGCCTCGTCGGCGTCGGTGACGAGATCCAGCGGACCAGTCTTGCTGCGGACCTCCCCGCTGGTGAGCTTGCGGAACCGCGGCAGGATCTCGTCCCGCGACGCCGCCTCAAGAATATCGGCAAGAATGCGCAGGTGCTGGCGGGTGAACACGCTCATTGCTGCTCGAACCGGGCACGATGCGCCGGGAGCAGACGCACTTTCACGCTCACCGCCTCCTCGCCGTCCACGCGTTCGACCACTTCGCCATGCTGGTAGAGCCAGGCGAGGCGCGCACCGTCAGCGACCGGGATATCGTAGCTGCACAATTCCAGCCCAGCCGAAAGGCGCGCATCGATGGCGTCGGCCAGTATGCTCAGCCCCTCACCGGTGATGGCGGAGACTGCGATCATGCCGGTCTTGGTCGGCACTTCGGCCACACCGCCCATCAGATCGGCCTTGTTGAGCACCTCGATGCAGCGGTCTTTCCAATTGTCATCAAGCGAACCGTCGCGCACCAGCCCGTCCAACACCGCCTCTACGTCGTCCTTCTGGGCGGCGGTGTCGGGATGCGCCGCGTCGCGGACATGCAGGATGATGTCGGCTTCGGACACCTCCTCCAGCGTGGCGCGGAAGGCGGCGACCAGTTCGGTCGGCAGTTCGGAGATGAACCCCACCGTGTCGGACAGAATCGCACGCCTGCCGGACGGCAAAGTGAGGCCGCGCATCGTGGGGTCCAATGTCGCGAACAACAGATCCTTCGCCATCACCTCGGCACCGGTCAGCGCATTGAACAGCGTCGATTTGCCCGAGTTGGTGTAGCCCACCAGGGCAACGGTCGGGAACGGCGTGCGCTTGCGGGCCTCGCGATGCAGACCGCGCGTGCGGCGGACCTGTTCGAGCTCGCGCTTGAGCCGCACCATCCGGTCATCGATCAACCGACGGTCGGCTTCGATCTGGGTTTCACCGGGGCCGCCAAGGAAGCCAAATCCACCACGCTGACGTTCAAGATGGGTCCAGGAGCGGACAAGTCGCGAGCGCTGATAGCTCAGATGCGCCAGTTCAACCTGTAGCGCGCCTTCCGATGTGGTCGCGCGCTCGCCGAAAATGTCCAGGATCAGGCCAGTGCGGTCGATCACTTTGCAGGCCCAGGCCTTTTCTAGGTTGCGCTGCTGCACCGGGCTGAGTTGGCTATCCACCACCACAACACCCACCTGCTGGTCGGCGATAGCCAAGCGCTGGGTGTCCATCTGGCCAATGCCGAACAGAGTCGCCGAGCGCTTCAGGCGCAGCGGCACGATGGCAGTGTGAACCACGACGAGGCCGATGGCGGCCGTCAGCCCGACCGCCTCGGCCAGCCGCGCCTCACTGGCGCGTACGGCGTCGGCTCGGTCAGGGCGTTCCCATGGCAGTAGCACGGCAGCGCGCAGCGGCCCCGCCTGTCCACTTTCAGAGCCGCCCCCGGTTTTCGGAAGCGGCTTCAGTTCGAAATCAGTCAGTCTCTGACTCCCGACGCGCAAGCGTCAGTGTGCTGCCGGCTGGATTGGCCGGCGTTGCTCCGCCCGTTGCTGCGACCGTCGCCGGATCCACCTTCGCGCCATCAAACAGCTGGATCGGGGCACCCGGCATCACGGTGCTGATCGCGTGTTTGTACACGAGCTGGGTATGACCGTCCCGGCGCAGCAGGACAGAGAAATTGTCGAACCAGGTGATGATCCCCTGGAGCTTGACGCCGTTGACCAGAAACACGGTCACGGCGGTCTTGTTTTTGCGCAAGTGGTTCAGAAAGACTTCCTGAACGTTCTGCGACTTGTCAGTTGCCACGGATGTTATCCTTATCAAAGACGCTCCACGACGTGGGCGCTTCATGCTGCAGTGCAGCATGATCACGCATTCACCGCCTGTTAGGCAAGCATCTTCAACCATGCTGCCATGATGTCGGCGTCGATAAAATGGGCATGTGGCGCAAAATTGCTGTTTTGCAGAGCTTTGACGCCACCATCGTGCGCCGCATCGCCCAAAAGCACAGCAATACAGCCACATTCATGCGCCGCCTGCATATCCAGTGCGGTGTCACCGACATACCAAATGTCAGGCCCAGGCCGCAGTCCGGCTGGACTGAGCGCCAATTCGAAAGGTGCCGGGTCGGGCTTGTCGCGCACGGCGTCGCCTGCACCGATGATGGTGTTGAAATATTGCGTCAATCCGAGAACAGAGGCCTCACGGCGCACAAAATGGCCGTCCTTGTTGGAGACGACGGCGCAGGGATAGGGCCGAGCTGCCTCCAACAGGGAATCGATCCCTGGCATTTTCTGCACATGAGCGAGTTGGGACTCGGCATAGCTCCGCTGGAAAATCTCGGCGGCCTTCTGCCAATCATCGCCGAAGATCGGCGGAAAGCTTTCACGGATCGAACGACGCGCCCGCGCCTTGGTCTCGGCATTGGTCCAGTTCGGCATCCCGAACGCATCAAACGCCGCGTTCAATCCCATCGTCACGGCCAGCCAGCCATCGGCAATCGTGTTGTCCCAATCAAACAGAATGGCACGTGGCCGGGAAAGATTAGGCGAGCCGCTCACTTTGGTCTCCTGCCGTCGATGTGGTCCTGTTACCTCGTGGGGAGGCAAGCGTCCGCGTGCATTGAATTTCGCATCGCCCTTCGCCATGGTCGCCGAAATCACCGGAGAACATTGCGTGCCTCCTCGCCTGTCTGCTCCGCGCCCGCCTGAGTCGGATCGCGACGCCCTGCCGGCAGAACCGACACAGGCGCGGCGTTTTGGCAAGGCGCGATCTGCACAATCTGCTGCTCTGCTCGAAGATTATGCCGAATTGATTGCCGATCTCATCGCCGCCGGTGGCGAGGCCCGCCCAACCGATATCGCCCGCCGTCTGGGCGTCAGCCACGCCACAGTGATCAAGACCGTGGCCCGCCTCAAGCGCGAAGGGCTGGCCACGTCGCGTCCGTATCGCGGCGTGTTTCTGACCGAATCCGGCGATGCCTTGGCGGCACGGGTGAGGGCGCGACATCGCTTGGTGGTCAACCTGCTGCTGGCGGTCGGCGTGCCGCAGGAGGCTGCGGAGCAGGATGCCGAGGGGCTGGAGCACCATGTCTCAGAAGCCACTTTGTCCGCCTTTGCCGAGTTCCTTCGGCACCGCAGATGAGCCCCACACTGCGCGGCATGGGCTGGATGATGCTGTCCGGCATCATCTTCATCACGCTGAACACCGCCCTGCGCGAGTTGTCGCTGACAATCAACCCGTTCGAAGTGCAGTGCCTGCGCTACGCGGCGGGCATTTTCGTCATGCTCCCGTTCATCGCCCGCACCGGGCTGAGCGCCTGGAAGCCAGCCTCCGGCTGGTGGGGACAGGTCCGGCGCGGGATGGTGCACACGACGAGCCTGCTCCTGTGGTTCACCGCCCTGCCGCATATCCAAATCGCCGATGTGACCGCGATCAGCTTCACCACCCCGATCTTCGTGATGATCGGCGCGGTGATTTTCCTCGGTGAGAAGATGATATGGGAGCGCTGGGTGGCCGCCCTGGTCGGTTTTGTCGGCGTGCTCGTGGTGGTCGGCGGCGGTTTGGCCGGCAGCGGCGGCAAATACACGCTGCTGATGCTCGCCTCATCTCCCATGGCTGCCTGTTCCTATCTGATCAGCAAGGCACTGACCCGCCACGACAAACCAAGCGTCATCGTGGCGTGGCAGTCGATCACCGTCGCTCTCCTCTCCCTGCCCTTCGCTCTGCTCGACTGGACATGGCCATCACTGCACCAATGGGGGCTCTTTCTGGGCTGCGGTGTGCTCGGCAGCACCGGCCATTACTGCCTCACCCGTGCCTTCGTCGCCGCCGACATTTCGGCCACCCAACCTGCCCGCTTCTTCGATCTGGTCTGGAGCACGTCCGCAGGCTGGATCGCTTTCCATGAATTCCCCACCAAATCGACAATGTTGGGCGCGGCCATCATCTTCGGTGGCACCACATGGCTGGCACAGCGGGAGCGGAAGATCCGAATGGCGGACTCCCGCTCGCTCTGACATCAGACGATCCCGCGCTCTTTCAGCCCCGCAATCTCCGCCGCATCGAGGCCGAGAATTTCACCCAGCACTTCGTCCGTGTGCTCCCCCAACAGCGGCGGCGAGATCCGGTAATCCGCCGGGGTCTCCGAAAGCCGGACCGGATTGGCGATCACCTTCACCACGCCGCCCTCAGCCCCTTCACGCGGCATATCGACCACCACACCACGTGACTGCACCTGCGGATCGGCAAACACCTGCTCCAGCGTGTTGATCGGGCCGCAGCCGATCTTCAGCGCCTCCAGCATGTCCACCCATTCCGTCGTGGTGCGGGACTTCATCACCGGCGTCAGCGTGTCGGTGACCAGTTGGCGATTGGCCACCCGCGCCCCATTGGTGGCAAAACGCTCATCGCCAAGCAGATGTTCCAGCCCGGTGTTCTGGCAGAACCGTGCGAAGGTCGGGTCATTGCCCACCGAGAGCACCATGAAGCCGTCCTTGGTCGGGAAGACCTGATACGGCACGATGTTCGGATGCTGGTTGCCCAAACGCGGCGGGTTCTCGCCGGTTGCCAGATAGTTCATCCCCTGATTGCCGAGCCACGCCACCGAGGTATCGAGCATCCCGATATCAACCTGCTGGCCAATCCCGGTCAGATCGCGATGACGCAAAGCGGCGAGAATGCCGATGCAGCCGTAGAGCCCGGCAAACAGATCAGCGACCGGAATGCCAACCTTCTGCGGCAGCCCATCCGGCTCCCCGGTCAGGCTCATCACGCCACCCATCGCCTGCACCAAGGAATCGTAGCCAGGGCGCGGGGCATAAGGCCCGGTCTGGCCAAAGCCGGTGATCGAGCAATAGATCACGCGCGGGAATTCGGCGTGCACCTGCTCATAGCCCAGGCCGTATTTCGCCAATGCGCCGACCTTGAAATTCTCAGCCAGGATGTCGCAGGAGGCGAGCAGCTTGCGCACCAGCGCCTGACCCTCGGACTTGGCGATATCCACGGTCACCGAGCGCTTGTTGCGATTCGCCCCGGTGAAATAGGCGCTCTCCTTGGTCCCCGGCATCACCGGCGGCGCGAAGCCGCGCGTGTCGTCCCCCGCGCCGGGTTTTTCAATCTTGATCACTTCCGCCCCAAGATCCCCCAGCATCTGCGTGCAGGTTGGGCCCGCGAGCACGCGGGTGAGATCGAGAACACGCAGGCCAGCGAGCGGGCCGGTAGGGCGGGGCATTGTCATTGGGCATTTCCAGTGGATCGGATGGAGTGGTGTCGGTGGAGCGAGTGTCTAATCCAGGAAAACGTAGGGCGGAAGTGCGCAGCACCTCCGCCGATTGCCTTCGCGGCGTGACAAAATGGCGGAGGTGCTGCGCACTTCCGCCCTA
>CAITEF010000114.1 GCA_903891315.1 uncultured Rhodospirillales bacterium
AGGAACGCCCACGCCGTGTGGGTGCCTAGTCCGAGCTGAACCGCCCGACGATAAATCCGGATCCACCACAGGAAGATCGACGCCGTCAGGAAGAAGCCCGCTGCCAGCCACCAGCCGCCCTCCGACATTGGCGGGAAATGCAGCCCGTATTGCGGCGGTGGCGGCTCAAGCGCCAACCACGGCAGCTGCCGGACGAATTGCACCGGATCCCAGTGGACCGAGGCCCACATGTTCAGCCCGATGATCTCAAAGGCGATCAGGCCGCAGACGATGGAGGCAATGCCCAATCCGCCAAGATAGAGCGGGCCGATCTGCGCGTCGCCGAGCTTGCCCATCCAGTATTCGAACCAGGGCTGGCCCATCTCGCGCGACCAATTGCCGCGGGGTAACGGGATGCCAGGTTCATAGTGGCCACGCACCTGAACCCGGGTGAAGATGTTCTGGTATTCGCTCATCTTGCTCGCTCCTCAGTGCCAGATCGGCAGGTTGAGCCACCAGCCCCACCATTCCGGCCAGCCGCGCGACCAGAATGGGCCGCTGATGATGATGCACACCGCCGACCAGAACGCCGCCGACATCGCCAGGAACAGGCCGAGGCGGTGAATGCCCAGCGTTCCGATCGAGTAGCCGACAATGTCGCGGTAATAGGTGTTCTCGTGTTCCGGTGCCTTCACCACTTGGCCACGGCCGGGATTGATCGCCGACAGAACCAGAGCCGAGTGCAAGGCCAGCGCGAGACAGTTCGTGAAGAAGAACGTGATCGCCAGCATATGCGCCGGGTTGTAGTGGAAGTGCAGATATTGGTAGCCGGTGTTGGACACCCAATCGAGATGGCTGAGAATGCCGTAGGGGAAACCATGTCCCCAGGCCCCCATCAGCACCGGACGGATCACCACCAGGCTGAAATAGGCGAAAATCGCCATGCTGAAGGCAACCGGCACATGCAGGCCAACGCCCAGCTTGCGGGCAATTTCCGCCTGTCGCGCGGCCCAGGAACAGAACGCTCCCAACGCGCAGACCGTGATGACCTGCCAGATCCCCCCCTCTTTGAGCGGGGCAAGGCCAAGACCGTATTTCAGGTCCGGCGGCGCAATGTTGATGCGCCAGACATTCCAGGTGTCACCGAGCGAGGCTCCATAAAGGATCATGCCCACGCCGATGAAGGTGAAGAACAGCGTGGTGACGCCGAAAAAGCCGACATAGAACGGGCCGACCCAGAAATCGAACAGATCTCCACCGACCAGCGTTCCACCACGAACACGGTATTTCTTTTCAAAACTGAGCATCGCCATGGTCGGTCTCCTCCGTGCGGACGGCAAGAGTGGTCAAGATCGGCAGCGCCACCTTCGCGGCCGCACAGCCGCGAGGGTGAGGATGTCCGGTCGGATCAGATGGCAAGCCGCCTGCGCCGACCGGAGTCCAAAAACGCCAGTGAGTCGCTTACGGCTTGGAAGCCGGCAGCGACGCGGACTGAGCGGCCGTCATCCGTCCAGCGGCGGGACCATCGAGCCAGTTGAACCGGTCGGTGGACAGCACGATGAAGTGGATGAGGATCGCCAGAGCGAACAGGAAAACCGACATCGCGACGAGGATGCGACGTGGGTCGAATAGCAGCCAAATGCGCCACATATGACGTTCTCCTTAAACGAGAGCGTTGAGAGCGTGTGCGGTGCTTTCCAGCAACGCATAACCCTTCACGCCCGGAAGCCACGGACGCCACGACCACACCAGGATATGCGCAACGATCGCAATCAAGGTGAAACCGATAAAGCCCGTCACGAAGAGGCCGTGGAACTCCTTGGCCTCCTGTTCCGTCAACCCTGAGGTCGACGTGTCTGTGTTTGACATTACTTAAGGTCTCCGAGGTTTGGCCTCGCGGCCCTTACTGCGCAAATCCCGCGCAGCGAGGAGTGCCGTGGTGCGTCTTGCTGTGTGGGCCAAAGCAAAACGCACCACGGCGTACCGTATCCGAGGGGGGAGCCAGGGATACGATGCCGGAACCGCAAGCGGCGTGAGCCACCTTGCGGGAATGGAAAAGGCGCGAGCGGGGCTCATGCCGGGACGGATTGCGCATGTCGCAACACCTCGGTGATCCGCGCGAGATCAACCCGCTCCTGCTGGGCGGCGCGGGCCTCTGCTTCGGCGCGCTCACGCAAGCGCTTGGCCGCAGAAATCCGCACCAGATAAGGTTCCCGCTCAACCGCGCGATCCAGAGCCGCCAACGCATTGGCATCCCACGGCATCGCGGCCAGCGGCTGCTTGGCTGGCGTCGCCTCGACGCGGTCGAGATCGGTGCCGAGCGGCAGAATATGGAACAGCGCGTCGAACAGCGCGTTGCAATATTCCTGCACGATATAGGTCGCCCCGGCGTACCCCATGAACGGCGTGCCCGTCGCCCTGCGGATGATCGCACCGGGGAACGAGGCCGGGATATAGCGCGCGCGGCCACCAGCCTCGGCGTTGTACATCCGCTCGTTGAACGAGCCGAACAGCACCAGCGGCGGCGTCTTGTGCAAGGACTCGCGCACTTTCGCGTTGTCCGGCTTCTTGCCCGCCGAGCGGCTTTCGCTCAGCGTGCAGGGGATGCCCATGTCATCCTCCAGGAACCGCCGGACACCCGTCGCATAGGTCTCGGTGGCGACAATGGCGAAAGACGCCGTGGCGAAGAAATCCTGCGTCACCGAGCGCCACAGATCCCAGATCGGCTTGATCGTGGTGTGCTTCTCGCTCTCGATGAACGGCTCCGGATCAACACCGACAGCCTCACCGAGCGCGCGCAGGAAGCGCGTGGTGGAGTGCAGACCGATGGGTGCCATGAGGTACGGCTTGCCCAGTTCTTCGCTCAGTTTGCGGCCGAATTCCTGATACATGCACACATTGGCATCCGCATCGACCAGACGCGGCACGTCCTCGATATGCGAGCCGAGCGGGAAAGCCAGATTGACCTCGCAGCCGATCCCTTCGATCAGACGGCGGATTTCGGCGAGGTCGGACGGCATGTTGAAGGTGCCGTAGATCGGCCCGATGATGTTCACCAATGGCTTGGAGCCTTCGGGGCGAACGATCTTCTTGCGGGATTTCGACTGTTTGAGCCCGAATTCGGACCAGAGCCAGTTGATCGCGCGATCCGCGCATTGCCACTGGTCTTCGTCGATGGTGCGCGGAATGAAGCGCATCAAGCCGGAGCCTTCCGGGGTCACACCGCCACCGATCATCTCAGCAATCGAGCCGGTGACGACGACGGCCGGCATGTCCGGGTCCTGCGTGCCATTGGCGCGCTTCATCGATTCTTCGGTGCCGGTGGAGGAGAGTTGCTCCTCGGCCAAGCCGGTCACCACCACCGGCAATTCATGCGGCGGCAGCGCGTCGGTGTAGTGCAGCACGGCGGTCACTGGCAGGTTCTCGCAGCCGACCGGGCCGTCGATCACCACGCGCAATCCGCGAATGGCGGTGAACGCATACACCGCGCCCCAATAGCCACCCGCGCGATCATGATCGAGGACGAGCATCGGTCTAGCTCCCCATCGCCTGATTGGCCGCAGCCTTGGCTTTCGCCTCGCGCAGCTTGCGGAAACGGGCGCGCGCCTCGGGGTGTGCCTTCGGCACGCCCTGGGTGCCGTAGCCGGTGTTGTCGCCTTGGCCGACGCCCTGGAAGAACGAGACCATGTTGGAGAAGCGCTCGCGCCCCTTCGTCTGCGTCGCCACGATCTGCGTCATCGCGCCAATGCCGGGCAGGCCGAACAGCGGGCGGGCGGAGACCATGTTGGTGAAATAGATCGCCGGACGCCCGAGTTCCTTGGCCTTCTGCACCAAAGGCGTGGTTCCGAGGGCAAGATCCGGATTGACATCCAGCATCGCCGCCACGTCCTGCTCCAGC
>CAITEF010000115.1 GCA_903891315.1 uncultured Rhodospirillales bacterium
AAATGGTAATCTTGTCCAAATTGCGGACAGCAAAATGCCCATCTCCCTTAGCGTAAGCAATCAGAAACGCCTGCAAATCCTTTGCAGAAAGCCCCTTCAACGCCCCTGGAGCGCGCTTCGACAAACTATCCCCCAAGGCCTCCAAATCTCGCGCCAGCGCTTTGTCTTTAATTGTCCAAACCCACATGCGCTCGTTATTTGACGATACCCCAGAATGAAACGGAATTTGTTTCATTAGAAGATCAATTTCATCAACGTAACGTCCGCCCTTCTTCTGAACGATTCGCGTCACCCGTCGCGCTGCGTTAGCGCAGCCCTCTGACAAATACCAACCCATGAATTCAGCGAATACAGAAGAAGGCCACAAGCGGCCACCGAAGGTGACGGGCGAAGTTTCGCCCGTCCACAAAACCGTCTGCGGCAAATGGAAAATTTTGGGCAAATCGGAAGCGGCCCGCACCCTCCATCCGTTCGCCGGAACGCCGCCCTTCATGTCATTGGAATCACCGTAGACCATGCGATGATCGGGCGTGACCATTAGGTCGGCGGTTTGAGACCGATAGCGAATCATCTCACCGATATATTGCTCACGAATGTGGCGGGTCGGCATTTCCCAGCGCGCACAAAGCGTCGTCGGATCAACTCCCAGAACCTCAACACCGTCACCAAGATCCGGGAAAGGGATCCAGCCATCGCGAGTTAGGATCTCGGTTTCAGCGTCGTAACACAGGTGGACCCACTCGCCATCGTTCTTCGACAGGATGTGGCCGGTGAGGTCGTCCTCGGCTAGGCGCTGCTGGATGACGATGTAGGCGCCGGTGTTGGCGTCGTTCAGTCGCGTCGACATCGTGCCGTCCCACCAGTCGATGGTCGCCTGAATGGTCGCTTCCGAGAATGCCTCGTTCGCGGCATTGGCGTCGTCGATGACGATGATGTTGCCGCCCTCGCCGGTGGCGCCGCCGCCAATCGAGGTGATCAGGCGCTCGCCCATCCTGTCGTTGGCGAAGCGGCGCTTGGTATTCTGGTCGCCGGTCAGCTGGAACCGGTCTCCCCATCGCTCCTGATACCACTTCGACTCGATCAGCCGGCGACACTTGACCGAATCGCGCAACGACAGGGACTCGGCGTAGCTGGCATGCAGGAAGGCGACGCCCGGACCAGAAGTCGGGCCGCTGTCGGGCTGGCACCACGTCCACGCCGGCAGTGCGACGGAGGTGATGGAGGACTTGCCGAAGCGCGGAGGTATATTTATGACGAGTCGCTTGATCTCGCCATCGACGACGGCCTGCAGGTGCTCGGCGATGGCCTCGATGGGCCAGCCGTCCTTCCAAGTCGACGGGTCGATGTACCTCCACCCCTGCTTGAGGAAAGTGTAGAGGCTATCCTCGCACTCGACCCTGTCTAGCTCTATCAGCTGCCGTCGTGCATCGACAACCCTGCCGCCGATCCTGATGCTGGTCACGTCACTTCTTGGCGCGCAGGGCCGCAGCCATCTGGTGAACCAGCCCGATCTCGTGGAACTCAAGCCCTGTGACGTCTACCGAGGCGAAACGGGTGCGCGTCTCCTCGACAAAGTCGACGACGTCGTGCAGGACCGGCGCCGACGCTGCATCCCCCGTCAGCGGGTCGCAGCAGTAGCTCATCACGTTGTAGCCACCACCAACCGCCTTGCTCTTGTCGTCACAGGGATTGAACTCGCTGCAAGTGCCATGATGCCGGAAACCCTGCGGCCTGCCACAGACACGGCAGCGAGGAGTAGCGTGCTCCGTTACCTCGATGGCGCTCATGGCGCGCGACTCAGGGTATCGACAATCAACAGCAGTGCGTTGACCTTCCACTGCGGCCAGTGGGCCCACTCGACACTGAGCGGCCTGCGCGCAGGGGGCTCCGGCGGCATCGGCGGCGGCATCGGCATCGGCATCGGCGGCGGCGTATGCCACGTCTCCGATGGAGTCACGTGGTCGATGCGCGGCCGGATGCATTGCGTGGGCTTCACGAAGTCGAAGTCAAGGCCACCCACGCCGTCCAGCTTGACGGCCACCGGACAGTGTGGCGCGTGCGGGGTGTATATCGCCCGGCTACAGTGGACACAACAGCTATCCATCAGACTCATCAGGCCCGTCGTCATCGGAATCCCCGGCGGTGTCGTCGTCATCATTGATCTCCTCGTATTCAGCATCTTCGGTCGTTTCGGATTCCATGGTCCGCGCGATGACGTCGCGCATGACCGCCCGCTCTTCGGGACTCAACTGCCGGGCGTCGATGACGGCGTGGCGGTGGTCGATCTCAATCGGCCGACCATCCTTGCCGGTCAGTTCGACCGCCTTCACCTCCTTGAACGCCTTCGACCTCCGGCTCAGCCAGAACTGGGCAGCGGGTGCCGCCTGCGGTGCGTCCGAGGTCGCCACCTTGAACAGATTGGCAGCCACGTTCAGGTCGGCGATATCCGCCGCCGTGTCGATCTCGTGCCGGTAGTGCTTGTGGAGGGTGCTGCGGGAGACGCCGACCAGCGTGGCGGTCTTCTCGACGGAGACACCCATCGCGACGAAGTGCGCCACCTGCCGGCGCAGGAGGTCGGTGGGGACATGCGGCTCTTGACCACGGCCACTCGGTAGCCCGCGTGACTCGCGCGTGCCCAGCTGGACCGGCCAGCTGCGATTGATGCGCCGGCCAAGGCGCGGCGCAGGTTCGGGTTCGCGCTCCGCCACCGCCGGCTGCGGCTGAGCGCCGGCTGCAGCGAGCCCGGCGGCGATGGTGTCGTCCAGTGCGCCCATGGGTCGGTTCCTTTCTGGTACGCCGACATTATGGCAGATGGGACCCAAAATCCAGCGAAAAATACTTCGTATGTTAGTGGCTGATTTTTTTGGCAAAAATTTTTGGGCGTCGCGAAAAAGGGAGGTATGCCGGAGGCGGGGAGGTCCACCACCCCACGACCTTCAGCGCTGAGCGCAGGGGGGTGCCCCCGGGTCGATTTAACATAACGCGCCGCCAGCGGGTCCTAGTCCCGGCTGCATTATGCCCGTCGCCCGACCGCCCGACCGCCCGACCGCCCGTCGCCCGTCGCCCGTCGCCCGTCGCCCGCCTGCGATATGCCCGTCGCCCGCCCGCCTGAGCGCGCGAACATAAAGCGCGTCGCACGTCACACGGCCCGACCGCATTATGCCCGTCGCCCGACCGCCCGCCGCCCGACCGCCCGTCGCCCGTCGCCCGTCGCCCGCCCGCCCGTCGCCTGTCCGCCTAAGCAGGTGAACATAATGCGCGTCGTGCGTCACACGGCCCGACCGCGTTATGCCCGTCGCCCGCCGCCCGTCGCCCGACCGCCGCGCGCGGTCATAATGCAAATGCATCGATGTGATGCGCGTCGCGCATTATGTTAACTGTTCTAATCCCGACAGCCATAACAAAGGCGACAGATCGATAGAGCCAGCCTATCGAAGTTGGCATGACTCTTGCGCGGCAACTATCGTGCCAACCGGCCACGGAACCGGCCACCCGCGCCCGAATATATTTGCATTATGTTCTAGATTAATAGCGCAAGCGATTGAACATAATGCCTTAATTCAAGTCCGCCAACCGACGCGCGGGCCGCCGCGTTATGGCAAACGGGCGGTCGCTGGCGGCGCGTTATGGTAAATTTGTGAGAAGTCGCGCGGGTCGACACCGATAGTCTCTGCCTATCGCCCGATTTTCGCCGACAGGCTGAGACTGCTGCTATAGTTCACCGCATCACCAGCCCACCCCGTTGGCATATGCCGCTGGCATATACCATGGCCTATGCCAGCCTGCCTCACCGACCCACCGGCAGGCTTGCGGCCAACCGCGCCAAGGCCGCTATCGCCCCCGACGCCGCGCCCCTAGCCCAAGCGCGCCAGCCGTCCCGTGCGACCCCTGCCGCCCGCCTGCAGTGTTCGCACTGGCATGGGTGCAAGCCGGACTCCAGCGGCCTCCCGGGCCAATCCTGCAGGTACCACGTCACGGACGGGGTCAGGTAGGAGGGGATGGCCCTCTCCGGCGGCTTGGGAGCCTCTAG
>CAITEF010000116.1 GCA_903891315.1 uncultured Rhodospirillales bacterium
GGTGCTGTCGATCATTTCCGGCAAGCGTGATGGTAAGATTGGGTTTTTTAAGCTGGTGCCGTGGTTCATCATCGGCTTTCTGGTGATGATGGCGCTGCGCTCGTTCGGCGCTTTGCCGACAGCAATCTTGCCGCCAATGGCGCAGGTGAGCACGTTCTTCACCATCGTCTCGATGGCAGCGCTTGGGCTTGCGACGGATCTGCGCGCGGTTGCCGCCGCCGGACCTCGGGTGACGGCGACTGTCACGTTGTCGTTGATGTTTCTCGGGGTGATCAGCCTGGGATTGATCAGATTGATCGGCGTCGGTTAGAGCAACGCCCGATCACATTGAACCGAAGAGCTTCAACGTGATCGAGGCTAAGTTGCTCTAGATCGTGTTGGACTTATCTTGAACCAATATCACCTCGTCATTGCAAGCGGAGCGCAGCAATCCATCGCGGAACTGACAGCATCGCGGTAGATTGCTGCGCTCCGCTTGCGATGACGATTTGGGGTGGGCAAGATTTATTACAAATACATTTCGAGCTAGCTGTAATCCCCCCGCATCAGCCTTGCCGCGCGCTCGGCGATCATTAGGGTGGGAGAGGCAGTGTTGCCGGAGGTGAGTGTGGGCATCACCGAGGCGTCTGCCACCCGCAACCCATCAAGCCCGATGAACCGCATTTCACTGTCAACGACGGCGGTTGGATCGTCGGCGCGACCCATTTTGCAGGTGCCGACCGGGTGGAAGATCGTGGTGCCGATATCTCCCGCTGCCCGCGCCAGATCCTCGTCGGTCTGGTATTGCGGGCCGGGGCGGAATTCTTCCGGGGCGTAGGGTTTGAGCGCGTCTTGCGACACCACGTGCCGCGCCAGCCGCAACGCCTTCGCCGCACGCGCGCGGTCGCGCTCATCGGAGAGGTAATTCGGCGCGATGATTGGGGCCTCGGTCGGGTCGGCCGAACGGATTTTCGTCACTCCGCGTGAATCCGGCCGCAGATCGCACACCGAGGCTGTGAACGCGTCAAAATCGTGCAGATTGTCGCCAAACTTGTCCAGCGACAGCGGCTGGACGTGAAACTCGATGTCTGGTCGCGTCAACTCGGGCGACGAACACGCGAAGATACCGAGTTGGCTCGGTGCCATCGTCAACGGACCGGAGCGCTTGAGCGCGTATTCCAGCGCCATCTTCGCCTGACCGATCAGCGAATTCGATTGCCGGTTCAATGTCTTGATGCCGTTCACTTTGTAGGCGGCGCGGATCTGCAGATGGTCCTGCAGATTGGCTCCGACTTGCGGCTTGTCGAGCACAGGTGCCACGCCCAATGACTGCATCCAACCCGCAGGTCCCACGCCGGAGCGGTGTAGAATGGCGGGTGAGCCGATGGCACCGGCGGTCAGTACCACCTCGGTGGTGGCGCGGGCCAACATGTCCTGGCCGTTGAGACGGAAATGCACGCCGCGCACCCGGCCTTCATTGATCGCCAGCCGGTCGATCATCGCCCCCGTGACCACCCGCAGATTGGGGCGGTGTTCGACATCGCGCAGGAAGGCCTTTGTGGCATTCCAGCGCACGCCGTTCTTTTGATTGACCTCGAAGAAGCCGACACCGGCATTGGTGCCGCGATTGAAATCGTCGGTCGGCGCAATTCCGGCTTGCTTGGCGGCCTCGATCACCCGCTCCAGAATCTCCCAGCGCAGGCGCTGTTTCTCGACGCGCCACTCGCCCTTGTCACCATGCAGAGGCGTCTCGCCCGCCCAATGGTTCTCGGTCTCACAGAACAGCGGCAGCACGCGGGCCCATTTCCAGCGCTCATCACCGGTCGAGTCCGCCCAGCTGTCATAATCCTCGGCTTGGCCGCGCATGTAGATCATGCCGTTGATCGAGGTGCAGCCGCCCAGCACGCGCCCGCGCGCATAAAGAATCGAGCGCCCGTTCAGTCCAGGCTCCGGCTCGGTTTTGTAGCACCAATCGGTGCGTGGATTGCCGATGCAGTAGAGATAGCCGACGGGGATGTGGATCCAGTGCCATGTGTCGCGCGGTCCCGCCTCCAGCATCAGAACGCGACGCGACGGGTCGGCGGAGAGGCGATTGGCGAGCAGGCAGCCAGCGGTGCCACCGCCCGCGATGATCACGTCATATTCGCCGAAATCAACGCTGTTCATGACTGCTCCGTTTTCGCTCCCCGCGCTTGAGATCAAGCAGGACGCGAAAGGCAGCGCAAGGCAAGAGCGCTCACTTCTGATCCGTCGCCACCGGTGCGCAATTCGACCGCCCCGACATCAGGCAGTCCTCCATCTTGCCAGTTGATCGCAGAGTGCGTTGCAGCAGGATTCCACCGAGCAGCAGCATCACCACCAGCACCAAGGCAATCACTGGCCCCTTGCGGTTGGGGGCTTCATCGGAAGGTTGGTGGTTTGTCATCTTGCCTCTGTTGACAGAAACACATCGCGGACGGCACTTCGGGCCATGCGCTTTGTCGTTTCCCTTCTGTCTGTCGTTGTCGCGATTCTGATGCAGGCGGCACCCGCCGCTGCAATTGATCGGTTCGTTAGCACAAGCGACGGCATCAGGCTGCATGTCGTCGACATCGGCCCAACAGATCCTGCGGCGAAATCTTCGGCGTCGGTGTTGGTGTTCGTGCCGGGCTGGACGATGCCGGAATGGATATTCCAGCCACAGATCGACGAGTTCAGCCGGGCCCATCGGGTGATCGCCATCGACCCGCGCGGGCAGGGGCAGAGCGATGCGCCGAAACAAGGTTATGTCCACACACGCCGCGCCGAAGACATCTCCGACGTGCTGCGTGGGTTGGATTTGCGCAATGTTGTTCTGGTTGGCTGGTCGCTCGGCGTGCTCGACACACTGGCCTATGTCCGCACCCACGGTGATGCCACGCTGTCCGGCATGGTGCTGATCGACAACTCGGTCGGCGAGGACCCGCCGCCCAGTTCGGGCTCGGCCCCGCCGACCGAGCGCGGGCCGAAACTGACCTACGCCCAGCGCATGGCGCAGTTTGTCCGATCGATGTTCCGCGCAAAACAGCCCGAGACCTATCTGCAGCAATTGACGAGCGCGGCCTTGCACACGCCAGAGCCGGCCGCACGTCAACTGCTCGCTTATCCAGTGCCGCGCACCTATTGGAAGGCGGCGATCTACGCCACCGAGAAGCCGATTTTCTACGTGGTCCGACCAAAATTCGCGGGACAGGCAGGCAATCTCGCAGCCCATCATAAGGCGGCTGAGACCATGGTGGTGGACGGGGTCGGCCACGCGTTGTTCGTTGACGATCCCGCGCGGTTCAACACCGCGATGGCGGATTTCCTGGCGCGCAGGGTCGAACGATGAAGGCTTGGTGGCGCGGTGTGGCCCGTTTCGTGCCGCTGTTTCTTGTCTCGTTGGCCACGGTGGGCTTCGAGATCGCGCTCACCCGCTACTTCGCCGTCGCGAAATGGTCGGAATATGGCTACTGGGTAATCTCCATCGTGCTGGCCGGGTTTGCGTTCTCCGGTGTTGCATTGGCGCTGGCGCGAGACTGGTTCGCGCGCAATGGCGACCTCCTGCTCGCCTGGCTGCCCCCGGTGCTGATCGCGGCTGCCGCCTTGGGCTTTCATTTTGTCACCACCAACCCGTTTAACCCGCTGCAATTGCAGAATCCGGCGACGTTGTGGCCGCAGATCGGGCTGATCTTTCTGTATTATGCGGCGTTGTTTCCGTTCTTTTTCCTCGCCGGTGTGTTCGTCTCACTCTGTTTTGTGTTGAACGACACCGCGCTTGGCCGAGTCTACGGCTTTGATCTGACCGGTGCCGGTGTCGGCTCGATGGTGGCGTTGGCGCTGATGGTATGGGTGCATCCGTTCATGCTGCTGCCCTGCCTGCTGGTGCCGCTGGCGCTCAGTTCGGCGATGTCGCCGCAATGGCGGCGTGTTGTGCCGGTGACGCTCGCCGTTCTCCTCGCCGCCGAGTTGCTGCTCACGCTGGGCAACCGCGCCGCGTTCAACGACTTCAAGGCGATCTATGCGCCGCTGCACACCGAGGGCGCCAAAGTGGTCAGCGAAATCCGCTCGCCGCGTGGCCTCTATATGGTGCTCGACGATTTTACCGAGCGGGTGGATGTCGATCTGTCCAACAATGCCGGTCCGATGGGCCTGCCCGGTCCGCCCTCCACCTTGGGTCTCTACCGCGACGGCAATCGCGTGGCCGCTTTGCCCAAGCCGGGGGAGCTGAGTGTTGGCTACGCAGCCGCCACGCTCGACGCGTTGCCCTATGTGCTGCGTCCGCACGGAAATGTGTTGCTGATCGGCAGTTCCGGGGGATTTCATCCGGCGGTGGCGAAAGTGCTGGGTGCCGCGTCGGCGACGATGATCGAGTCCGAGCCCACCCTGCGCGACATATTGCGCCTGCCGAACGGGCGACCGCTGGCGAGCGGGCGCAGCCCGATGGCGGCGGTGGCAGGGGTGCGTTACGACATCATCGATTTCGCGGGTGATTTCCTCGACACGTCCGAGGCCAATCAGACGGCGTTTGCCACCGAGGCACTGGCGGCTGATATCGACGCGCTGTCCAATGACGGCATTCTCTCGATCCCGGTCTCGATCCGCGAATTCCCTGCCTATGCGGTGCGGATGCTTGTCACGGTGCGGGCAGCCTTGATGCGGGCGGGATTGGATGACCCGGCGTCACATGTGCTTGTCTACCGCTCGGCGTGGAATCTGCGCATCTTGGTCTCGCCGGAGAAATTCACCCCAGCGCGCATCGCAGCCGCCCGTGCCTTTTGCAACGAGCGCAGCTTCGATCTTTCCTATTATCCTGGTAGCGCGGCGGCCACGCGCGGCGAGGTGTTCAATGATTTGCCGCCGGTCTCGTTCGCCACCGGTGAGGTGCAATCAAGCGATCACGCGCAGGACGCCATCGCGGACGAGGCACCGGCTGCCCTGAACGGGCAACCCACCGCGTCGGGCGAGGCGTTTGATCTGCGGCCGATCTCGCTGGACCGGCCAGAATTCTACAATGTGCTGCGCCCCTCGCTGCTCGGCAGCATCCTGGCCCGGCTGGAGATCCTGCCTCAGCCGGAGATCGGCGCATTGGTCAATCTCGCCGTGCTGGGTCAGGCGATTGTGATTGCGCTGTTGGTTCTGGCGGTCCCGTTGCTGTCAGCGGGACGGGTGCGCTCGCCCGGCGTCTCAGCCCCGCGGGCTGCGCTGTATTTCGCAGCTCTCGGCCTTGGTTATCTGTTTATCGAACTCTATGCGATTGATCGCGCCAGCTTCCTGCTCAATGACCGCACCAGCGGGTTTGCCATCGTGCTGACCACGATGTTGATCTTCTCTGGCCTCGGCAGCATGGCGAGCAGCTATTTCACCAAAGACCCGCGACGCGGGATCGATATTGCGATTCTGGTGGTGGTGTTCTGGTGCTTGATCGTGCTCAGCGGGCAGGAGCCAACGGTGATGGGAGCGCTCGACCAGCCCTATATGACGCGCGCCGGGTTGGTGATTGCGGCCATGGCACCTGTGTCGTTCGCGTTGGGGCTGCCATTCCCGCTCGGCCTCACACGGGCCGGTAAGGCGGGGTTCTTGCCCTGGGCCTGGGGGCTGAACGGGGCGTTTTCTGTTGTATCTACGCCACTGGCAAACCTGATTGCGTGGCAGACCGGCCACAGTGCTGTTCTGATTTGTGCAACTTCGTTGTATGTGATCGCCAACGCCGCATTCCCACGAGACCGGAAGATTTCCCCGTGACCCATTTGCTCGCTCGCCGCACCATTCTTGGCGCCTCGCTCGCCATGCCGTTCATCCGCACTGGACGTGCTGCCACACCGGAATGGACGCGTGACGCGTTCCTCAAGGCAATGGCGGATTCGGGGCGGCCAATCAGCATGTCGCAGGCCAGCTTCGACGCGATTCAGGCCCGCAAGCCTGCCGCGATTGCGCGGATTTCCGAGTATCTGAAATCGCATCTGGGCAAGGTTAACCCGGTGGTCATCGACGCGTTCCAGCAATTGCCGCGCGAATATTATCATTATCATTACGACGATAAGATCGCGACACCGTCGGAAGCCTATGAAGAGAACCCGAAGCCTTGGGCACTCGGCTATGGCTCGGCGCTGTCGGATTATCTCGGGCAAGCCTACATGACGCAGGTGCTTGATCCGCAGCCGGAGCACACCACGCTGGAGATCGGCACCGGGTCGGGCTTCCAAAGCTCCCTGCTCAGCCGGATCGTCAAGAAATCCTACTCCATCGAGATCATCGAGCCGCTGGGCAATGCGGTGAAGAAGATTTTCGCCCCGCTTGGCTATGACAATGTCGAGACCCGCGTGGGTGATGGCTATTTCGGCTGGCCCGAGGTGGATGGCGGATTTGACCGCATCATCATCACCTGTGCGGCGCAATACGCGCCGCCTGAGTTGTTCAAGCAACTCAAGCCCGGTGGCGTGGCGCTGATCCCGATTGGCCAGCCGATGAAGCGCGGCCAGTTCCTGTACGTCTACACCAAGGATGAGCAGGGCAAGGTGCACACCCGCAAGGATGTCGGCGTGTTTTTCATCCCGATGACCGGCGCGATGATGAAGAATCCGCAGCCGGTGGGTGCAACTCCGGGCTGATTGTTTGCAGCAAAAGCCCAGAATCGCTGTTTTCACGAACCTTTGACTGCGCTATCACCACGAGACACGTGACGTCAAAATGTCACGGAAATCGGGAGATAACGTCATGAACGTCGCACGTCGGACGGTGCTCGGCAGCTTGTTGGCCGCGCCTGCCATCATCACCGCCAAGAGCGCACGCGCCGAGGCTCACACGCTCAAGATCAGCCACCAATTTCCGGGTGGCACCATTGACCAGGGTGACTTCCGCGACCGCATGGTCCGGATTTTCGCGCGCGACGTGGCGGCGGCGACCAACAATGAGTTGGCGTTCGAAATCTATCCGGGCTCGTCGCTGATGAAGACGGTGGCGCAGTTCTCCGCCCTGCGCCGTGGCGCGCTGGATTTCTCGGCCTATCCGCTCGCTTATGCCGGTGGCGAGGTGCCGGAGGTCAATATCGGGCTGATGCCGTGCCTGGTCTCGACCTATGAGCAGGGCATGGCCTGGAAGACCTCTGCCGTGGGGCAAAAGCTTGCTGAAATCCTCGACGCCAAAGGCATCAAGATCCTCACCTGGGTCTGGCAGGCGGGCGGCGTTGCCAGCCGTGCTGGGATGATTGTCGAACCAAATGACACCAAGGGTCTGAAGGTGCGCGGCGGCTCGCGTGAGATGGATCTGATGCTGAAAAGCTCGGGTGCGATCATCTCGTCGGTCACCTCGGAAGAAATCTACGCATCGATGCAGACCGGCACGCTGGATGCGGCGGTGACATCCTCGACCTCGCTGATCTCGTTCCGGCTGAACGAAATCTCCAAGAACGTCACCACCGGCCGTCAGGGTTCATTCTGGTTCATGTTCGAGCCGCTGCTGATGTCCAAGGCGATCTATGACGGCCTGCCTGCCGCGCATCAGAAGGCGATCAGCGAGGTTGGGACCAAGCTCGAAGCCTTCGCGCTGCAAAACGCCAAGGCCGACGACGACAAACTCGCCGAGATCTACACCAAGGCGGGTGTGA